>JASHVU010000277.1 GCA_030044455.1 Acidobacteriaceae bacterium
AGTGGTGGGATGGAGCCTTTCGGTTGGATGTTAGCGCCCGCGAAACGTCACCCGAGATTCGTGGACCGTGATTTCGGCGCCGAATTCGAAGTGGCTTGCTGACTCGCCGACTTGCCGACTCGCACCCCAGACCTCCGATCCTCGACCCCTGTTTTCCCTTGCTCTCGCCGCCTTCGCGCGCTGATAATGCTTGGCAAATACGAAGCCTAACCCAAGGCAATCTCCGGCCCCGAATTTTCTCCCCGATTCTCAACTCCCTCATCAGGAGGCCTTATGGGCACAACCAGCAATTCTGCCCCGCCGGCTCCGGCTAAACCTCGTGCGCGCGCCGCTGCGGGCGGCAGGCACTGGTACATCGACGAGATCGTCGTTGCCGCGTTCGCGTTTCTCGGCGTGGGCGGAGCCGTGTTTCTTCCACTGCGCTACACCATTCCGCCGATCACCACTTCGTTCCTGCTGGCCACGGGGCTGGCCGCGCTCACCTACCGCTTTTTGGGAGGCATTCAGGGAGCGTCGTTCAGCGTGGGCAGCCTGAAACTCGGCGGTGCGCTGGCCGCGCTGGTGGGCATCGCCCTGCTGATCAACAACTCCCTTGTCGGTCAGATTCCCAAACCACACGAGGTGTGGCAGGTTTCGGGCCAGGTGCTCGACGACCAAGGCAATCCGATTCAGGTGTTCGATCCCGGCGACATCGCGATCAATCCCGCTACCATCCATACCGGTCTCGATGGAAAATTCGAGCTCACGATCACAAGCTGGCCCGACATCAACGGGAATCAGCAGTTCCCGACACTCTCTGTGAGCCACGCCCCCTTCAAGTACGACATGATCGACCTCAATCCGGGCGCCAAAAACGACGTCTCCGTCACGCGCGACGGCCAGAGCATCGTCCTGGGCGCCGTCCAATTGCACCCGCAAAGTGACTACCTCCCCACTCAACCACCCAAGCCGGTACCGCCGTCAGCAGGACCCGCTCCCGGAGCATCGGAGCAGAATCAATGACTCGCCGCGCGATGATGATCCGGTTGCTTTTTTGCTGCGCGACCTTCGCGGTTGCGTCAACCCCTGCCCACGCCGCGTCGATCCGCGGACAGCTATTACACAAGAATGGTCAGCCGGCTGGGAGTGTCACCGTTACCATCTCTGACCATAAGAACTATCGCAGCGCGCCGGCCCGCGCGGGCAGCGACGGTATGTATTACCTCTACAACATCCCCGCAGGCCAGTACTACCTCGAGGTTTGGCTGAACCCCAAGACGCCGCAGGTGTACCAGGTAACCATTGCCGAGCCGAACACCGACATGCCGAGAGTGACGGTGCCGTAAAGGTCCGTGGTTCGATATTCGCGCTGTGCGCCGATACTCCGGTGCCATTGCGGGATACTTCGCTCGAGTTGTTTCTGTCTACTGGTTGCGACAGATGCGGAAACCCTGGTCGGGGCCAGTGCCATTCGCCGCCAGGTGGCCCCGGTACGCCGGTTCGGTGAAGCGGGCGTCGCCCATCCACCCGCCGCCCTTCCAAACCCGGGCATATCCCGATTGACTTCCTTCAGGATCAGTTTCATTGGCCGATAAGTCCCCGAACCAGTCCCAGCACCATTCCCTGACATTACCTGACATATCGTAAAGCCCTAGCTCATTGGGTTTCTTGCCGCCGACGGGCCTTGTTTGATCATGGTTTTCCTCTATTGCGCGCCAGAGCCACACTCCCGTCAAGTCTTTATCGCCGGAGTTTCTCCAATACCATGCGACTTCATCTTCAAAATCGCTCCCGCTGTAGGTGTAACTCTGGCTCAACTGGCCGCCATCCGCAGCGTATTCCCACTCCGCCTCCGTCGGCAATCGGTAACCATTCGCCCCCGGATTGATTGTTACCTTCCATTGAACGGTATCGAGATCGCCAAACTCCGGGTCCGGCTTGTTATTGGGGTCCTTCTTGTTCTTGTCAATGTTGTAATACGGCTGCAAGCCCTCCTTGATACTCCTCTTGTTACAGTACTCAACACTGTCATACCAGCTCACCATCTCTACCGGCAGGTTGTCGCCCTTGAATTTTGACGGATTCGTCCCCATTACTTCAATCCACTCTTTTTGAGTTACTTCGAACTTCTCCATATAGAAACTCGATATGGTCATCCCCTTACCGTAATAGTTAGAAAGTTCGTTCTTAAACAATCCGCCTTTGATCAAGACAAAGTTATCGGGCATTTCTGCCCAACAGACGCCGGCAAGAAAGGCGGTTGCTGCCAGAATAAGCGGTCTTTTCATCGAAAGGCCTCGGTTACCAAGAGGTATCGCGGGGCCGGCGGCTACAAACGCCCGTCGGCGCCGCGATATCAATCCAATTGTGCGATCGTTTATGGTTACCAGACGGTTGCATTAACCGACCCGCTACGGCCGCCATACGACTCGGTCCCGAGAATTTGGTAGTTGAAAGCCCCCATATTCATGCCGATATTCTTCCAGTGGTTAAAGTGGTTGCTGGTAGTTACCGTGCCGTTCGATCCGATTGATGCTCCACCCCAGTTATCCAGGTACTGGTTGAAGGTCTGCGTGCCCTCAATCGACGGCTGATTGTACTGGGTGTGCTCGTAAGTACTGTAATTGTGGCCGTCGCTTGAAACACTTCCCTTATAAGTTCCATTCGCAACCGAACCGAATTCGCAGATGTAATATTCGACGAGCGGATTAGTCGTCCATCCATAGATGGAGATATTGTTGTAGCCGTTGGCATAGCCCACATTGTAGCCAATTGTTTGGGCGCTGCCGGTTTGCCAACCCTTACCGCCAACCACGTCGTTGACGCCCGACCAGGTTATTGCGTAATTGCCGGGGTATTGCCCTGCGTCAGGGAACGTCATCGTTGCCGACCCGCCGCTGGAATACAGTGAATAGTAGTAACCGCTATTTGTGCCGGTCCCATTGTTGTAGACGGTCTGGGCGTTTGCCGCCATTGTTATGCAACCCGCCGCTATAACAACAGTGAGCATTACTTTGAGAGCCCTAGCCAAATTGAATCCGATCATGTGCATGTTAAGCTTCCCCTTCCGATTATTGGGATTGATGATGCCCTACGAAGTTTCCGATGATCGGTAAGTGCGAGTTTGGCGCGGATCCACTCCTGGGTAGCCTCATCACTTCCGCGGCGATCTCTCTTGGAAAGAAAATGGACGATTCCTGCGGGCAATACCCCGCTTGTTCCGGCAAGCAACCCATCTGGGGAAACAGGTTCAGAACGCCACGCTACAGCGGCCCCCAGTTACTGTGTCCCGAAGCCGCTGCGGCTAAGTGGATTTTTCCTAAAGAAAAATCCACCGTGCACTGAGGCTGGAGACGGCGACAACAACTGAGCAACCGCTCTAAGTCACCCATGGCGGAACGCTTAGAATGGCGTGGCGCGTGCAAAGATCCGCTTCTCGAACTGCACACTGCCTGCGGTGGGCTTGAACGCCAATCACGCGAAAAAGTACAGCGGTTCCATAACGCATGTCAAGAGAAAAATGCATTTACTAAAAGGATTTATTGATAAGAAAGAAAAGCCTTTTACTGAACGATTGCCGTCGCAAAACCTTTTCCTGCCGGAATTGATCGGCTGAGCGCTTAGTATCTTGTTTTGAGAAGCTTACCTGGCGATCTGGAGCGCCAGATTGCGAGTTTCTACTCTAGGCGCACCCATATAGCCCTGATGCGCTTAACGATCGCTGGATGCTGAGAGGAAAGGTACGGTTGCCCATAGCTGCGTTTTGGACATGAAGTGGTCGGACCGATGGCCACGCCTAGGAACCGCGGATTGCAGAGCCAGCAATCCTTATAGCGAAATCGCATCCTTTCGAAAGCGGACACCGGTCGCAAAATGGTGCCTTTTCCTTGCAAATAGTTTTTCCGTGCTGGCGAAGCAAAAGATGGGCTTCTTTCAGCCGGTCCGCCGTCTTGGGAAGGTCCAGTTTCAAATCGTCCTGCACTGAGCGATAAGTGGCCCCGTAGTTCTTCTGCAACCGGCCCCAGCCAACACGTACCAACACTCTCAGGCCGTTCGACTCCAACGGCAAACCTGAAGCCATTCCACACAGGAGAAGTATTTTTTCCGCGCCCGGGTCGCCGATGGTGGGGAAAAGCTTCAGGGCCTTTTTGGCCTTGGTGTAAGGCATCGCGAGTATCGAACTCAAATCGCCCGCAAACTGGGTCTGTGTGATCCGCGCAATTTCACGCCAGCGAAAAACACGCGTTTCAGGCAGCATTCCTCCTCTCCTTGCAAGCGGCAGCAATACGTCGTCCGGTGCGTTGAGGATTGCCGCGGCGTTGAGCCCCACCTTTTTACGCAACGACTCATAAACCTCGAGCCGGCGTTCGTCTGAGAGCAGGTAACAGGCATTCTCCCAAATCACCAACTCAAACGGGGTTGCGGCCGGAGGGGTTTTGGGTTCGCCGTAATACTGCTGTAGCCGGGCGATGATTTTGTTGAGAGGGATCATGCCGAACTTATGAAATCACACTTTCACAAGCCCGGAAACGAATTTCCGATGGCGAACGGTCAAAGACTCAAGAATGGAGGCCTCGGCAGCCGGCAGAGCGGGATTCGGGGCCGCGAGCATCGGCGGAAGCATTCCATCGTCTACGGCCCCTTTTTGCCAGCAAAAGATTGTTACATCCTCACTGACTCGACGTGAATCACATCGCCTTCTTTTTCGCCGGTGACACTTACGCGAAGGTGATCCTTATTGGTTGAGCTCTCTAAAAGTTTCAGCGCTTCGGCATTTCCCTTGGCGTCAAACTTCAGGTAGTTTCCGTCTTTGTCAAAGATGCCGAAACCGCTCTTGGCGCAGGCCAGCGCGCAGGAACGCGTATGCGAGTCGGGGTCGGCCTTGGCTTTTGTCGAGCATTGGGTGTCGACGATCGCAACGTTGCTCCAATCTTCTGCCGCCGCGAACATCGGCAGCGCCATTGCGAGAATCATGAAAACGGCAACTTTTTTCATCGGGAGTCTCCTTCGTGGTTAATTGCGTTCAGTTGCAGTCGATTTAGACGAGGTGATGGACACTTTGCGTTTCAGCGTTGCCGCGGCCGCCTTCCAGGGCGTTGCCCATCGGTTCCGACCCGCGAACCTCAGTAAGTTTGGCCAGTACAAATGCTCCGAGAGAAAGTTCGATGTCGCGCACCGCGATGTCGAGAAACAGTCCCTGCAGAATCAGGCTGGCGGCAATTGCCAACAGCCACGCCATTACGATGTAGGCCGCGTAGCGTGTGAATCGGGTGAAGACCAGCAGGCCCGCGACAATCTCCACTACCCCCACAATGTGCATGAACGTCGGCGCGGATACATGAAGCAGCCGGGGAACGAGCGGATTCAGATACATCTCCCATTCAGCAAGCCTGTCGAAGTATTTGTCGAGCCCGGCGAATATCGGAGCCAGCCCAAGCCCGATGCGCAGCGTCCACCAGGCGTGATTGAGCCGGGGATCGGGTTGCATAGTTACCTCCACTACTCAATGGAGCAGCAAGAGGCGATTCGGTTACACGGCCAATCGCTGTAACCATTAGGAGGGTTGGCCGATCTATTGATTGGGGTAAAGACCACGTTCAGGTCGGACTTCGAAGGAGAATCGATGAGCAGCATCCCCATGCTGGAGAAAGCTCGATTAGAGCGCTGGGCCGACGAGGTGATCGTCGATCGCGTCGTGGCAGGAGACCTGGTTCTATTCGAACTCCTTATGCGGCGCCACAATCAACGTATCTATCGCGCCATACGCAGTATTCTTCGCGACGATTCCGAGTGTGAAGACGTCTTGCAGGAAGCTTACGTTCGCGCATACGAACATCTCGCGCAGTTTGAAGGCCGGGCGCGGTTCTCAACCTGGCTCACGCGAATCGCCGTCAATGAAGCGCTCAAGCGGCTTGCTGCCCGCGGAAAGCTCGATCCGCTCGACGAGGAACAGTATGCAGGAGAGGACGCAACCATGCCGGCGTTCCAGTCGAATTTGCCCACTCCTGAAGCTACCGCATCGCATTGCGAAGTGAGGGAGCTGCTGGAAGGGGCAATGCTGGCGCTTCCTTTAACGTATCGCTCGGTGATTGTCCTGCGCGATGTTGAAGAAATGAGCACAGCCGAAACCGCGGAGGCGCTTTCACTTACTGACACCAACGTAAAAGTCCGCTTGCATCGAGCCCACGAGATGTTGCGCGCAGAACTGTTTGCGCGCGCCGGAGCTTCATGTACCGAGGCGTTTGGATTTGAAGCAACCAGGTGCGACCGGGTCGTTCGCGCCGTATTCGCAAGATTGAATTCGCGCCAGGAAGATCGAACTGATTGAAATGCTGATCCCCGAGTGGGCCGATTCAAGCATGAATTGGTCCGACGTCGACCTTCGGGACTTGAAGCGAGTTCGAGACCGGATCCACGCCTCAGAATCACTGTAGGTCCTCGCCAGTTGCCGCGGCGACAGCCTTCGGCCCCCACTTGTAGTACACCCGCTCCCGCGAAAGCCCAATTTCGCTCAGAATGACAGTGGCCGGGCAGGGTTTGTGCTTTCCCAATCCTCAAGTCGAGATGGGTGGCAATCCCAGTCTCCGGCTGGTTTGCGTGGCTGACACTTTGGCGGCGCGCAAGCGAGCTTAAGAAAAATCCGGGGCAGGAAGAGCTCAATTGTGGTATCGTGGCGCACAGGAGCCACTGGGAAATCCCCATACTGTCTCGATACGAGGACAAGGTTCCCTATGCCCGAATTGGTTGAGCTCTGGATAATCCTCAAGGAATGGGATTCCGACAAGAAGGGATGGCCGGTCTCCGCATTTCCCAGTTTCCGCGGCCTCAGATTCTCGTCGTTAAGAACTTCACAGGGGGAGATTCCAGCAGAAGAGTGGACTTTCGATACATCAGCAGATGTTCCTTTCGTGGGTTGGAAGCCGGACGCCGCCCCTCCCGATCAGCCCATCGCAGTTGTCAGGTTTCCAAAGCCCACTGTGAGGAGTGAACTCTGGCAAGTTGTGAGCAGAGTTAATAAGCTGACAGGGATATTGGTTCTGATTGGGACATTAGGAACGGCCTACTTCGCATATCTTGGCACCAGGAGTCAGCAGGAATCAGATCACTTGGCCAAGCAAATCCAGCAGTGGCATGATGATCTGAAGCCGGTTGAGTGCTCAAGCGAGTCCGACGCCCAGCGCGCGGTAACTGAGTGCGTGAGCAAATATGCGAAGGATAAGCAAGCCCTGGCGGACGCTGAGAAGCGTTTGGACGCGATTCTGCCCAGCCAATTGCCATGCAATTGAGAAACCAGTCCGTGCAGCCAATGCGCATTTCAAAAACTGTCGCCCAGCTGTGTTTTTTAGTTGGCTTCGCGGCTGCGAGGCTGTTAGCACAGAGCAACCCTTCAGTCTGCCAGGTCAGCCATGCTCTCAAGTCTCCGCTTGCGAGCCCGCCGCCAAACCTTGCCTGCGACGTTTCCTCAAGTTGCTATGCTTACATTGATTGTGCGATGAAACAGGACGTCAAAGAGTCGCCTCACCACAAAGGGGATTCAGATTGGCACGAGCATTTAGTTCTAAGTATTTCTGCCGTTCTAGGCGAGCTTCCTCACCCGACCCCTCCCAAATTTGCTGACTACTACCGAGAGTTTTTCGTTATTGTTTCTCTGGCGGACCGGGCTCCCGATACGAATCGGCCCTCCGATACCATCTGCACGGCGGCGAATGTTCAACTCATGCACTTTGGGCCTTTGCTCAGGATGCTTCCTGTCAGCGACACGGAGATGACCCTGGATAGTACTCAGGAGTTTCAAATCGAAAACGCTCGTATTCAATACACTCATTGCGGTTGCTACGACAAAGACTTACTCGATAGAGTGATCTCGCCACCACCGGAGCATGAAGAGGTCAAGGTACTCATGGCCAGGATCAAGAAGCTGGAAATAACTTCCGATCATCCTTCCACGAAGCAATAAATCTGAACAACTGCAAGTCCCCGTTCGACTACGTCCGCAGCGGCGGACTCCGCTCATGGTAGGCCTCAGAATTCGTTGAATACCCGCTCAGGAGGACAATGGCGGGACGGAGCGAGTCCTATTCCAGGTCTCAGAATCGAGACCGCACCGAAACAAGTACAAATCACTCGTTGCGAGCGTCTGACATGGGGCACCCGGTCATCGATGATGACTCGGTTCGCTCAGAACGCTCGGCCCTCCGGCTCCCCGCCGATCTTCATCCATTCCCGCAACTGATCCGGGGGCTTTCCCCCGTCCTCCACTGTTTGCATCCAACCGGCATAAGATAGGACAGGCCATTTCAATGCGCGTTACAACCTTTACTACCTGTTTGCTGGCAGCGACCGCGACCCTGACGGCCGGATGCCATTCGACGGCCGTTGACCCGTCCGAGTTCCGCTATGTGCTCAATGATTACTACCGCCTGCAGCCTCATTGCCTGTGGGCCAGTCCTGCCAATTTCCCCGCCGAGCCGGAAAACAGCAATCCTGGACAGGCGCGGCAATTCAGAGCGCTGACAGATGCGGGCGTGCTGGAGCGGCGCACGGGCATGAGGGGCGGGGCTCAAGTGACTGAGTACAACCTGTCCGAACTGGGCCGCACATACTGGACGGCAGACCCGAAGGAACCGGGCTGGGGCAATTTCTGCTTCGCGCTTGCGCAGGTCACATCCATTGACAGCTTCAACCCGCCCGGTGCCTCCGTTGCGTACACGGTCAACTACCATTACTCGGCCGATATGCCCGGCTGGGCGAAGAGCCCCGCGGTTCAAGCCGCGTTCCCTCAGATTGCGGCTGAAGGCAGCGGCGCAGCCACGGCTACGCTGGTCAGGTCGGGAACAGAGTGGCAAGTGCAGAACGTGCGGAAGTAGGCGATAGGCAATAGGCGGCGGGCGCGCGGATTTGGAAATCCGCACGCCGAAACGAGCCCGGCCTCAGAACTAGGGCCTGGCAACCTTGGGCCGCGCGCTCGCACCCATGCTTTTGCCCCATTTCTTCACTTCCGCGCTCACAATCTCCGCAATTTTCCTCTGGAACGAGGTTATTGAAGCGCTCAGGTCCTTCTCAGGGCCGTAGTCGGGACCTGACTGCTCGCGGAACTTCACGATCTCCAGGTCGAGCGCGCTCACCGTGTTGTAGCTCTCGATCCACTGCTCCTGGAAGTGGAAGGCCGAATTCAATGCCGCGGCAAAGCCGGCGAAGGCGCTGGGCAGCGCGATCCAGGCCGCGCCCAGACCGAAGGCCGCAAAGATGGGCGCCAGCGCCGAACCCAGCAGAGTAGTGACGGTCAGGCCGGTGAACCACCAGTAGTTCCTGGTCACGCCCTTCTCGTACAGGTCGTAGTACTGATACGCGAACGAGAGCGCGAACTCGCGCCGGTCGTCATCGTTCGCAGCCATGG
>JASHVU010000278.1 GCA_030044455.1 Acidobacteriaceae bacterium
TGGACCGTCACTTACGTGGACAATCACGCGACGGTGATAAAGAACGGGTAAGTCTCGTCGAGATGGTCCGCATCGTCTCTGAAGATTGATTTGACTCTCGGCGAGTGGTCCCGGTAACTTGGATTTTCCAAGGAAAACCACCTGAGGTCGATCAATCAATGGGCAGGTCCCTTCCCCTTCTATTAGTGCTTTCCACATTTGCGGCTCCGGCCGCTGCATTGGCGCAGGCCGCGCCAACGCAACCCATCCCTGCACAAACCGCCCCTGGTCAAAACACAACAACGGCCACCACTGCGGCCCCACCTGCTCCCGCGCCCAATGATTACTCGAGACCGGAGAACTGGCTGTGCCTGCCGGGCAGGCGGGACGCGTGTGCGGTAGACCTCACAACCACTGTGATTGCTGCTGATGGAACCATGACCAAAGAGGCTTGGAAAACTGCATCCGATCCGCAGGTGGACTGCTTCTACGTCTATCCGACGGTGTCGCTCGAGCCGGCAATCAGCAGCGACATGACGCAGGGACCCGCGGAAAAAACCGTCGTTCGGACACAGTTTGCACGCTTCGGTCAAGTGTGCCGGCTCTTCGCTCCCATGTATCGCCAGGTGACCATGTTCGGCCTCCTTGCCAGGCTCAACGGCAAGCCTGTCGACGAGGCGCAGGTGCTCGCCTACCGGGACGTGGCCGATGCCTGGCACTACTATCTCCAGCACGACAATCAAGGGCGTGGCGTGATTCTTATTGGACACTCGCAGGGTGCCAGCCTGCTGCGGCAGCTAATGCAGAAAGAGATTGACGGAAAGCCGATTGAATCGCGGATTGTCTCGGCTGCGCTGGTGGGCACTACGGTCGCCGTGCCCAAGGGCGCCGAGTTGGGCGGCAGCTTTATGCAGATGCCGCTGTGCCGGTCTGCGTCGCAAACGGGCTGCATCATCACCTACGAATCGTTTCCCGCTGATGATCCGCCGGCTCCGGGAGGACTGTTTGGAGCAGCTTCGGGCGAAAACATGGTGGCTGCGTGCACGAATCCGGCTGCGCTCGCCGGGGGCAGCGGCGTGCTCGATGCCTACCTTTCCACCCATGCCCGGGTGTGGATCAACGCAGCGGAGCCGGGGGAGTGGTTGAAGGTTCCGAAACCGGTCACCACTCCATTTGTAAGTTTGCCCGGCATGTTGACCGCGGAGTGTACCACCAGCAATGGGCTCAACTACCTTGCTGTGTCCGTGCACAAAAGCGAAGCCGACCCGCGGACGGGCGATATCCACGGCGAAGTAGTGGTGAACGGAGTGGTGCACCGTGAGTGGGGATTGCACGTCCTGGATATGAACCTTGCGCAAGGCAACCTGATAGAGATCTTCACCCAGCAATCGAAGGCATGGCTGGCTTCCCGAAAGTAGCGTTGGCGCCTCGCCCCGCCGCACGCCTCAGTAGCGCCGGTCTCCCGGCCGGCTGTCCTGAGGGCCTCTCGGCCCTCAGGAACTTCGCCGTGCACCCGCTCAAAAATGAAACGGCGTAAAGCACCCTGGACCGTTCGTCACGGAGGTCAGCACTTGCGCTGCCGATGTGATCGTACGGCTGTAGCATCCACCCAGCGAATCACGCGAGGTAAACGTTGCCGAAGATTTGCTGTCCGTGTTGCCGGTAAAGTTGCCGCTCGAATTGAAGTTGAGCACATCGGTCGACCTCACCTCGTTCTGTATCTGGCTCGTGTACGCCGGGAACCCATAAAGGCCGTCCCGCGTGTTTTTGTCGTAGCTCTGGTTTACAGTGGTCGTTTGCATATACGATCCATCGGTATTCTCAACAAAGTCGTAATCGATATTGAGCGGGTACTTCAGGTCTTCAACGCTCGTGGTTGCGAACGGCCCTTGCTGGGTCGTGGTCACTGAATGCACTTCAGTCAGTTGCTGCAGATTCTGCTCGTCAGTGGTCGAGTTCACCACAAACTCCTGATTGTTGCTGAAGTCAACGTTCTGGTTCACCGTAGTCACGATTCGCCCGTGCGACGTATTCAGATAGCCCTGAATCGAGAATTGGCGATTCGAGGTGGTCAGAATATTCCCCGTCGAGTTCCCGCTCGCGTCGGTTGTGATGTTGTTCTGGATCACCGGCGAAGGCGCGGCCGTAAGCGTATTGCTGACAATGCCGCCGGTCGTCTTCTGCGATCCGTGATCGAGATAGACAAGCAGATTGGCGGTGGCCAGAAAATACTGATTCGCGTTGTAGACGCTCACTGCCACCGTGTGCGAGCTGCCATTACCGAGCATACCGGCAAACGGCGTCAGGTTTACGCGGTAGGGAACAAGATAGAGTGTTTGCACCGCCGGGATTGGCTCCCACAGAAATGGATCGATGCCGCCCGTGAAGATCCATGGATATGCGGGCGCCACCCCCGCCGGGCCACCGTCAATCGAAATATCTGCCTCGCGGAAGGCCGTGTTTCCGCAGCTTTCCAGCGGCGCTTCCTCGTTGTCAGGCACGCAGAAATACCAGAACTCATCGTCGCTCTGGTTCTGCGCAATTAAGTCCAGGTACACGCTTTCCACGTTTTCGGGCAGGTTCAGCGTCTGGGTAATCTGGTCTGTCGTAGTGTTGAGCGTGCCCGCATCGCCGCCTGATCCATTCACCGGGATCACCATATCGGGGACGCGTGGAGCCGGGTTGCGGAAGCTAGCGGGATAGAACTCAAGTGCGGCGTTCGCATAGATGATCCCGTTGTAGTCCACGCCGTCATATACGCCCACAAAGTTGCCCAGGTTGGCCTCACCCGTCTGTGGCGAGTCGAAGATGGCCGACAGGTCGGTTACGTCGCGCTCTACGTGCCACGACGGGCTCAACGCGCTCCTCGGCTCTGCCGTGGTGCCGTAGTAGATGTTGGCTTGTCCGAGATAAAACGCGGCGGTGCGG
>JASHVU010000279.1 GCA_030044455.1 Acidobacteriaceae bacterium
ACTCATTCTCACCGCGCAGACGGCTCCCGCGCCGTCTGACGTCGTTCCCCGGCCGCGCAGGAAGTCCATGTTTAGGACATTCCTCGCTTTTTCGCTCCTGTTGCTTGCCGCAGTTCCTCTGGCGAGCCCGCAAATCGTAGACCTCAACCAGAACCGCGTTGCCATGACGGACCTGGACGGCCCCTGGCGCTTTCACGCCGGAGACGATCGGGCGTGGGCCGATCCCGACTTCGACGACTCCGGCTGGTCGCTGTTGATGGCCGGAAAAACATGGTCCGAACAAGGCTACCCCGGCCAGAACATCGGCTGGTATCGCTTGCGCGTGGTTATCCCCGCGCAATCCGGCCCGCTCGCGATCTACTTCCCCGAGGTCGAGGACAGTTTCCAGGTATTCGCCAACGGCGGCTTGATCGGACAGGTGGGCGATTTACCACCTCACCCGCGATTCTTCCTTTCGAGTTACAACGTATTCCGAGTTCCGAGCGATGCATTCTCTCCAGGACAATCGCTCGTGCTTGCGGTGCGCGTGTGGCGTACGCCGCTTCGCGGCGCGACCGGCGGCGGCCTTGACGAACCACCGCGCATCGGCGCTGCCCACCAGATCACCAACTGGCGACGGCTTCAGAAACACTATGTGATTTCGATCGTCACGGGCGAGGTCGCTGAGTTCTTTTGCGATGTCCTGACGGCTCTGGCAGGTATCGGGCTCTTTCTCCTGCGCCCCAAAGAGCGCGGTTACCTCTGGTGGGGAGTGAGCCAACTCTTATGGACTGTTTTTATCGGCGCAGAACTGCGCGCAGAGTTCCGCGACACGCCGTATATCGCCATTGAGCTTCTCAGGATCACACTCATGGCGCTGGCCACGTACTTTCAATTCGAGTTCTATATCACCTTCCTCCGTCAACCCAGAAACTGGCTCTACTGGGCCTGCATTTGTCTGCTGGCTTCAGGCATCGTCATCGGCCTCGGAATCGCTGTGGCGAACGGCAACTCTACGCCCGTCTTGCTCTCCGATGTCGCTACAGCGTTGGTCCAGGCCTTGTTTGTGGCTGTATTGTGGCGCGGGACGCGCAAGAACCGAATTGACGCTGCACTTCTGCTGATCCCCAACTGCGTAATGTTTTCGTTAAACGTGGTCGAAGTTGTGTGCCACCTGCCGTTCCTCAATCAGACGCATTGGGCGCAATGGACCATTGATTTCGTCAGTCGGGCTCTTGCATGGCCTTTCCGGATGAGCGCGTTTGACTTGACCGGCCTGTTCGAAATGTTTGCCGTCCTGGTGATCCTGCTGCGCAGTTACGTCCACACCCGCGAGGACGAAGAGCGCCTGGAGTCGGAGCTCGAAGCAGCCCGCGCGGTTCAAAAAGTGCTGATCCCTGATGAGGCGCCTTCCATCCCCGGGTTCGCGGTCGAGACCGTTTACCGGCCGGCAAGCCAGGTGGGAGGCGACTTCTTCCAGATCACTCCCCTCAAAGCCGGCGGCGCGTTAATCGTGATTGGCGACGTGAGCGGCAAAGGCATGCCGGCCGCGATGACTGTCTCGCTCCTGGTTGGCACCGTGCGCACCCTCGCTCACTATACGCAATCGCCAAGCGAGATTCTTGCCGCCATGAATCACCGCATGCTCACCCGCTCTTCCGGCGGATTCACAACCTGCCTGGTCATGCGCGCTGACCCTGACAGCACCCTGACTGCGGCCAATGCCGGACATCTTGCGCCCTACCTCAACGGCTCCGAACTCAAGCTTGAAAACGGACTGCCACTGGGATTGGCAGCCGACACGCAATACGTTGAATCAACTTTCCGCTTTGCCGGATCTGCGAAACTCACCTTGCTCACCGATGGCGTGGTTGAGGCACGAACTGCAACCGGAGAGCTGTTTGGTTTCGAGCGCACTCGTGCAATTTCCACCGCATCTGCCAACCAGATTGCCCATGCTGCGGAACAGTTTGGCCAGGAAGACGACATCACCGTCCTCACGCTTACCCACGCCACTATGGAGGCGCTCCATGCGTAAGGCAGTTTTTCTTCTGATCTTCTTCCCCCTGTCTCTCGCCGCGCAAACGGCCCTCAGCATCGCACCAAAGCAATGTGTATGGAAAAAGGGCGAAGACCCGGATGGAAATATGGGCTGGGCTGCGCCATTGCTCGACGACTCCGATTGGACCCCGGTATCGAAATGGACCCGGATTGCAACCCCCACGCCCTTCTTCTGGCTGCGTTGCAGTTTCGAGCCCGGCCAGCTTGCGCCCGCGGTCGAACCCCAACTGCAGGTTTCCGGCGATCTCGCCTGGCAGGTCTTTGCCGATGGGCGAATGATCGGCGAGTCGGGCAATCCGGCTACCGGCAATCACACCGCTGGCCTGGCGATCGACTATGCGGCGCCTGAGTTCTCTGAACGTAACCATCCAATCCTTGTCGCCGTGCGCATGACCTATACGCCCGGGGTCAACGGCGTGCAATTACTGCCCGCGCTTTCGTTGGGCGACGCACAACTTCAGCGCGACGCCTACTATCGCGCCGTTTACGAGCGCACTCAGGGGCAATGGGTCACCTGGGTTTGCTATGCGCTCATTGCTTCGGCAGGCTTATTCTTTCTCGCGCTCTACTGGTTCGATCGCACGCAGCGCTTCCTGCTTTGGATCAGCCTCGCCTGGCTCTCGCTCGCCGATCTGCGCATCAACGAATTCCTCGGCGCTTCTGCGGTGCATTACTCCTCATTCCTTGAGTTCTTCCTCTACGCCATCGGTCAGAACGTAGAGGCCTTTGTCATCCTGTTCTACTTCGCACTGAACCGGCGGCGGGTGCCGGTCGTTTTCACGATTGTCCTGGTCATCAACTGTTACTATTGGGCCGCGCTCACCGTGTCTGCCTTTCTGCCGCTGCAGTTGAGCATGCAACTGCGTTTTGACACGGAAATAAGCTTCTGGATGAACACGATCCAGATCCTCGCGACCGTTTTATCGGCCGCCTGCGTTCCCGTAGCCTTCTGGCCGCTTCGCGCCCTGCGCGGCTGGCAGATTCCGCTCGCCGCGGTCTGCCACTTGTGGATGGCGATGGACGTTGCGTATAGCGTCGTGCAGTTTTCATTCCTCGGAATCGACGTCACAACAATGTTCCTCAAAATCCAGCCCTATCGCTCTGTGGCCATTGCGGCAGTTGTTGTCTCTTTGACTCTACTGCTGGTGCAGCGTTTGCGTACTACCAATCGCGATCGCGCCGCCTTGCAGGGCGAGATGGATGCGGCGCGCCGGATTCAGCAGCTCCTGGTGCCGCCCATGATCGATTCCACTTCAAGCTGGAACATCGACGCGGCCTATTTGCCGGCTCGCGAGGTGGGCGGCGATTTTTACCGCTGCCGCGTGTTGCCGCGCGGCACGCACCGCGTGCTGCTGGGCGACGTGAGCGGAAAGGGCGCCGCAGCGGCCATGACTGCGGCCATGCTTCTGGGTGCATCGGAAGGTCACCAGGAAAGCTCGCCGGGCAAGCTTCTGGCGCACCTCAACGGGGTGCTCAACTCAAGCCAGGTGGGCGGCTTCGCCACATGCTTCTGCATCGACCTGGCTCCAGACGGAAGCGCGACGCTGGCGAATGCCGGTCATCTGGCGCCGTATCGGAACGGCAAAGAGCTGAAACTGGCTTCCAGCCTGCCGCTCGGCGTAACCGCCCATGAGGATTACGATGAGACGACAATTCGCCTCGCTCCAGGCGACTTGCTCACGCTGCTTTCAGACGGGGTGGTGGAGGCTCGCAGCGCCACCGGCGAACTCTTTGGCTCCGAACGTGCCGCGGCTCTTTCCACCGAACCAGCTCAGGAAATTGCCCGTGTGGCTCAACACTTCGGTCAGGAAGACGACATCACCGTTCTCACCCTCACCCTCGCACCCGCTGGAGCCGCTCATGCGTAAGCTGACTCTGATTTTGCTTTTTTTTGTTGGGCCGCTTGCCGCCCAATCCGTCGTGACCGTTGCGCCGCAACAATGCATGTGGCACGCCGGCGACAATCCCGCATGGTCGGCGCCGACTTTCGACGACTCTGTCTGGCAGCCGTATTCCACCTGGCAAATCGACGCAAACTCGCCCCGCATCTGGGTGCGATGCCACACCAGTCTCGCCGCACTCGGCTCCCTCAACCACCCCGCGCTCCAGGTGCGTCTGCTCGCAGCTTCGCAGGTGTTCGTCAACGGCATACTGGTTGGGTCCAGCGGCAGCATGGCCAGCGCTCAATTCAGCATGGGAGGCTCCTACACCGTCCCGCTCGCGGTGGAATCACTTACTCCCAAAGCCACCTTGGCACTGCGCATCGCGTTGCGCGACCCTCAGACGCAGACCGCTCCTGCGGAAATCCTGCTCGGGGCTCAATCTGCCCTTGCTGATCACCGCGCCGCCGCCACGCTCTCCGGCGCACTTGGCTACCTCCCCATCGGCCTCTGCTTCGCCCTCATCGGCGTCGTCGGCTTTATGCTGCTCGGCCTTTACGTCAATGACCGCGGCCGCATCGAGCTTTTGCTCCTGGCCAGCGTTTGCTGGTGCTTGTGCCTTCTGCGCCTGTCGGAGTTTTGCCAGTACGCGCTGGTTCCCATGCCGTATTGGCTTTTTAGCGTCCTCTATGCCATCCCGCAATTCCTCGAGGTTTTCTGGGTCTGGTTCATCTTCCGCATCGCCGGTAAGCGCGTTCCGTGGTTCTATCGAGTCACGATCGCCGTCTCCCTCTCCTTCTTCGTCAACGTTTTCGCCGATGCCGTCCTGCCCCAACTGCTTAACCTTCGCCAGAATGCGTTTTATATCCACGCGATGCCACTTTTCTTTCTCGCCGGCGCGCTGTGCGGCACCGCTCCACTTGCCGCTTTCTGGCCCTGGCGCCGCATTCCCCGCGGCCAGCGCGCCATTGCCTGCTTCTGCATGGCCTGGGGCTGTGCGGATTTTCTCTGGTTCATGAACTGGGAAGCCTTCGCTTTCGGCCTGGAGAGCAACGCAGGGAATCTGCTCATTCAAAAGCCCCTCCTCATCCTGCGCGCCTCCACTACCCTTTGTTCCGTCCTCGCGCTGCTCACCATCCTCTTCCGCGAACAGCGCCGCATCGCGCAGGAGCGCGCAGCGTTCGCCGGCGAGATGGAAGCCGCGCGCGAGATACAGCAATACCTGATTCCCGAGAAGCTGCCGCCTACGCCGGGATTAACCATCCGAAGTGTCTATCATCCCTCGCGTGAAGTCGGTGGAGATTTCTTCCAGGTTCTTCCCGACTCCCGCGATGGAAGCACGCTGATCGTCGTCGGAGATGTGGCCGGCAAGGGACTGAAAGCGGGAATGCTCGCGGCCCTCATCGTCGGCGCCATTCGCACCGCATTTAAATTCACCTCCGATCCCGGCAGCATTCTGGCCCTGCTGAACGAACGCCTGCAAGACCGTGGCCTGGTCACCTGCCTCGCCATGCGCATCGATTGCGACGGAAATGCCGAACTGGCCAACGCCGGGCATCTTCCGCCTTACGTCAACGGTAAGGAATTGATCCTGGATGGAGCCTTGCCGCTGGGCGCGCTGCCTGCAGTCTCATTTCCGACTCAACGTTTTCACCTTAGCGAAGGTGAATCTTTGCTCTTTGTCTCCGACGGCGTGGTTGAGGCCCGTAATGCTGAAGGTGAGCTCTTCGGCTTTGAGCGGACGTCCGCTCTCTCCACGCAACCCGCGGACAAGATCGCACAGGCAGCACAGACCTTCGGCCAGGAGGACGACATTACCGTCCTCACGCTTCAATTTGCTCCTGCTGAGGTGCTGCATGCGTAGGGTGTACTGGGCGTGGTTCTTTGCAGCAGTCAGCTTTCCTGTCGCGGCTCAAGCGCAATCAGTGGTCACCATTTCCCCGCAGCAATGCGTGTGGCACAGCGGTGACAATCCAGCCTCGGGGACAACTAATCTCGACGAAAAAACTTGGCAGCCGCTCTCTGCATGGGAGAGACAGACCAGCGCTTCTAGATTCTGGATTCGCTGCCACGCCGACTTGAGCTCGATGAATTCCATCGCGCACCCCGCGCTCCAGGTCGCCTTTTACGACGCCTACCGGCTGTATCTCAACGGAACCGTGATCGGAAGCGCGGGAAATCTTGACCAGGGCAGCTTTAACATGAATGCCATCCGCTCCTTTCCGGTTGCCACAGGTTCGGTTTCTTCGGGCTCATCCATCGTCGCAATGCAGGTTGCCAATCGCGTACTGCTCACCAACAGCGGACCCATCAACGGCCTGGTGAACAGCAACTTTGAACTCCTGGCCGGCGATGCCTCGATCCTCGATGCATTACGGGCGCGCAAAGTTCTCACCAGATCGTCGCATTACTTCGGATCGGCCGCGTGCTTCGGCATCATCGGCGTCATGGCGATGATGCTCTTCATCCTTTATCTCTACGACCGCAGCCGCCGTGAGCTTCTGCTTCTCAGCATCACATGCGTATCACTGACAGCCATACGGCTGAACGAATTGGCAACTTCTGCCTGGCTGCCCTATCCGCTTGCCATCTGCCTCTTCGTTGTATTGGTAGGAAACATCGCTTTAACTGCCACACAGTATCCATTTTTCTTCGCGCTCGCCAATCGCAGGCCGGGGCCATTCATTTGGTTAGTAATCATCATCAACTGTTGTTGCTATTTCCCCAACGCAGTCGATTTCGCCGTTCCTTCAAGCTCCACGGCATGGCTTGGCACACTCACCCTCTCATTCATCCGTCCTTTGTCGCTCCTTCTCCACGTCCTACTGTCGTGCTCGGTGTTTGTAGCCTTCTGGCCATGGCGCCGGATTCCGCCTCGAGTACGGCCGCTCGCCTTTTTGTGCATGCTTTGGATGACGGCTGATCTGTTCTGGTTTCTCGCAGAGATGACGGCTATTCCCATTCCCGGCATCCCCAATGTCTTTGCCACCTGGGGCGTTCCGCTCATCGAGGCGCGCGGATTTATCACCGCCGGCGTGATCATTGTCCTTCTCGGCCTCCTCTTCCGCGATCAGCGCCAGGCTACCTTGGAACGTGCAGCCCTCGCCGCTGAACTTGAAGCTGCGCGCGTGGTGCAGAAGGTTCTCATCCCAGAAGAAATTCCCGCAATCGCCGGCTTCTCGCTTGAGACGGTCTACCGCCCGGCCAGCCAGGTGGGAGGCGACTTCTTCCAGGTCATTCCGCTTGAAGGCGGAGGGGCTTTGATCGTGATTGGCGACGTGAGCGGCAAAGGAATGCCTGCGGCCATGACAGTTTCGCTCCTGGTGGGAACGGTGCGCACGCTCGCGCATTACACACAGTCGCCCGGCGAGATTCTGGCAGCCATGAATCAACGCATGACCGCACGGTCGGGAGATGGATTCACGACCTGCCTGGTGCTCCGCGTCGAAGCCAGTGGCACGCTCATTGCCGCCAATGCCGGACATTTGTCGCCCTACATCAATGGGAAGGAACTGCTGCTCGAGAACGGACTCCCGCTTGGCCTGGCCGCCAACGCGCAGTATATGGAGTCGCAGTCGAATTTGGCCGCGCCAGCCAGGCTCACCTTGATCACCGATGGCGTGATTGAAGCCCGCAATGCCGATGGTGAACTCTATGGCTTTGAGCGCACCGCGGCAATCTCAAGCAAATCCGCTGACCAAATCGCGAAAACAGCGGAGCTGTTCGGACAGGAAGATGACATCACCGTGCTCACCCTCACCCGGCTGGACGAACCAGCCTCGGCATAGACCGCAGTCTGGCGTAGACTGCTCTGCCACAAACTCCAAACTCCGCGCCGATCTAACCCACAATGACAGGTCTATCTTACGGTAATTATCACAAAAATAAGCTCTTAATCATATATTCTAAAATTTTAGTGTTATAGACTCATATTTTATGAATCAATTATACTATAGTTTCATCAGATAGGTTGAGTGGCTGGAAATCAACCTCCCGCGCTACCCACAAATCTTGGATTCACCTGGAGGAAATCAGTATGGCTATCACCCGTTGGGACCCGTTCCGTGAAGTTGCTACCCTGCAGAACCGCGTCAACTCCCTTTTTCGCGATCTGGGCGAAGGAGAAGGCCCGCTGACCACGGCCAGCTTCGTTCCCGCCGTCGACGTCTATGAGGACAACGACAAGGTCGTCCTCAAGCTCGAAGTGCCCGGAGTCGAGGAGAAAGACCTGGACGTTCGCGTGGAAAACCACACCCTGACCGTTAAGGGCGAGCGCAAG
>JASHVU010000019.1 GCA_030044455.1 Acidobacteriaceae bacterium
ATTCAGTCTCGCCCGCCCAGCCACAGAAGGGCATTCTCAAAGAATCTGTTCTGCGTCGCGCTGTCCAAAATCTTGCCGCCGTGGCCCATGTTGGTGTAGATCATTTTGTATTTCGTGTTGGTCCAGGTCACGGGAATATCCCCACCTCCCAGCGTGTCCTTGAATCCCAGCGGATAGTTCGAAGGCGCAAGCGTCATCAGAACTTTGATATTTGGGTTTTTGCGCGGGCTGGGCTGCCAGCTATACCACTCGTTATCAGGAGAAACAAATCTGGCAGGCAGGCCCTTTGTAGCGGGATGATTTGAATCGTCCACAATCAATGTGGCCGGAAGCGGCGGCCAACTGTTGCCTGAAAACATTGTTCCCAGAAAGTCGGCAAACCAAGGCCAGGTCGCACGGCTTTCCATCCAGCCAGCCACGTGAAAGCCCATCCAAGCGCCGCCATGCTCCATGAAGTCCTCAAACGCTTTGCGCTGAGCGGCGCTGGAAGGAAACTCGTCGAGCCAAAGCACGACCTGATAGTCCTTGAGGACAGCTGGATTCAAGTCATCCCAATTTGAGGTGGCATTGAATTCGAAGTGATCACGTTCGGCCATGGCTTGATAAAACGAAATCGCCTGCATGGCGAAATCCACGTGATCCTGTTCCACATGCGTGGAGTAGAAGGCCAGCACACGAAGTGGTTTTGTCTGACTTGAGCCGAATCCTACGGCAAGAGCAAGGACAACTAAGCAGCACAGCGAGCGAAGATGCCGATGCAAAGGAAATCTCCCTATCCGGGTGAGTCTCGAATTCCGCTCGACGCCAGACTTTCTAATGGATAACAATATAGTGTCTCTCGGAGTTCTGATCAGAATGATTTCGCGCGCGCCGCATTTCGCTTCAAGCCCTTCGTGCCGAACCGTCGTCGTCATCGTTGGGTTCATCTTCGTGCAGCCTGTTTGGTCGGCAGCCGAAGTGAGTCCGTGGGGTCGCCTCATCACCAGTGCCGCCATTGTCTCAAATCCTAGGACGCACAAGATCTACGCGGCCAACGAGGGCGCCGGTTCGGTAACCGTGATCGACGCTGCGACGGGAGTCACGCATACCATTTCTGTTGGAAGTGAGCCCATTGCGATCGCCGTCAATTGCGCCACCAACCGAATTTATGTGGCCAACGATGGCAGCGCTTCGGTGAGCGTTATCGACGGCAGCAACGATACGGTGATCGCCACTATCCCCAGCGCTCCTCTTCCATACACTCTGGCAGTAGATGAGACCACCAACAGGGTCTATGTGACGCACACTTACAGCGGTTCGGTGACGGTGATCGACGGGACCACCAACACAGCAACTTCGCTCAAGGTCGGCGACGCCGATGGGCTGGCTGTCGATTCCAAGGCCGGCAAGGTCTTCTTATCGACTTACGAAGATCCTGACATCCGCATTGTGGACGAGGCCACGGGCGCAGTCACCAGAGTTTCCGTCGGGGCGCACATCTGGGGCATGGCTTTCGACGAATCGACGTCCACGCTGTTCCTTACCCATACTGCGACGTCGGAGGTCGTCGCCCTCGACGAGAAGACGCGCGCGATCAGCACAATTGCCGTAGGTAAAATCCCCTGTGCCATGGCGGTCAATTCAGCCGCGCGCCGGCTTTATGTGGTGAATTACGGCGACGAGACCCTCAGCGTTATCGATCTGCAGAGTCGGAATGTCATTGCCATTCTGCCTGTGGGCAAACATCCGCAGGGAGTGACGGTCGCACCCGAGTCCAACACAGTGTTCGTCGCGAATGTCCACGGTGATAGTGTCACGATTGTCGACGGCGTGAAAAATGAGGTTATCGGAGCCCGAGCTGCAGGGAAGCATCCCTATGCCGTGGCCGTCGATCCTGCGACCGACCGCGCGTATGCAGCAAACTACGGCTCACCGTGGGTGACCCCTATTGCGCCGGACGAGTGACCCGCCCACGCGCCATACTCAAACTCGGTATCTGCCTGAACTGAACCAGCGGACGAGGAAGCGATCTGAAAAGTCTAGCTTTGACACTACTGGCTTGTTCAGGCTCTAACCTGCATTTCTCGCAAGCGCCGCTTCAGTGAGCATTCGTTTTAGCCTGCATCTCTCAGATCTGAATTGACCAGGGGTGCCCCCATAAGCACTAAGATAAAAAGTTGACCGCGTCGTTTTGGAGAGATGGTCTTGTAGCATGGCAGAGCTGGAGAACTGGGACGTTCTTCATGGTTCGTTTCCTGCTGGCTGGGAGCTGTTGGGCCGCGCGAACGGTGCGGTGAAGCGGTTACGTGGCTTTTCATCGCTTGAGGCGCTGCTGTGGACCCAGCTAGTGCATATTTGAGGCGGTTGGTCGTTGCGTGAAACGGCAGCTGAGGCTAAGTTAGCGGGCATTGCCGATGTGTCTGACGTGACTCTCTTGAATCGTCTGCGCGATCCGCAGGAGCGGGCAGGCTATCAAGCTCGCTCAGCGCAAGCTCGACATCAAGCTGCAGAACGGAAAAACCGTGGCACCGGAAACCGGAACCTACGCTAAATACGTTCTTGCCTTTACCACCCTCAGCACTCAACAGGCCACCGCCGCCCAGATGCTGGAAGCATACCGGCTGCGATGGCAGGTCGAGCTGACTTTCAAGCGGCTCAAATCCATCGCCCAACTCGGACATGTGCCCAAATACGAAGACAAAAGCAGCCGAGCATGGCTGTATGGAAAGCTCCTTATCGCTTTACTCACTCAAAAAATGGCCCGCATCGATGAAACCATTTCCCCATGGAGTTACTGGTCGACTGAAGCGACCCACTCCCAGACCATGGTGTGAATTTCAGTTCATGCTGCGTCAACTGCTGGCTGTCAACAAACCCACGCTACACTTCGCCCAAATCATTTAACGGTGGAACCAATTCAGAGACGACTTGAGTGAGCCATACCGGAAATGAAGACCTCAACTCCAACTATTATCTTGGCGCTTACGTGGTTACCCCCGCGTGCACAAATGTCCCGCTGAGACGATGCCAAATCGTTGACTCCACGCCGCCTACGCTTTAGTCCAGTCCAGGATCACCTTGCCCGTCTGACGCGAGACCATCGCCTCAAATCCCTTTTCGAACTCCGAGTAGCCGAACCGATGCGTAATCACCGGCGAAATATCTACGCCCGACTCGAGCATGACCGTCATCTTGTACCAGGTTTCGTACATCTCGCGGCCGTAGATGCCGCGCACGGTGAGCATGTTGAAGATGATCTGGCGCAGGTCGATGGTCATCTCTTTGGCGGGGATGCCGAGTACGGCGATTTTGCCGCCGTGGCTCATGTTGACGATCATGTCGCCGAGGGCCTGGGGATTGCCCGACATCTCAAGGCCCACGTCGAAGCCCTCGGTCATGCCCAACTGTTTCTGCACCTGATGGAGCGGAGTCTGTGTGGGGTCGATTGCCAGCGTTGCGCCCATCTTGCGAGCCAGCTCGAGCCGGAAGGGGTTCACATCAGTGATGACCACGTGGCGTGCGCCCGCATGCTGAACGACCGGGATGGCCATGATGCCGATAGGGCCGGCGCCGGTGATGAGCACATCTTCGCCCAGTACCGGAAAGGCGAGCGCGGTGTGGACGGCGTTGCCGAAGGGGTCGAAGATGGCGGCAACTTCCTGGTTGATGCCTGGACTGTGGCGCCAGATGTTGGACATGGGCAACGAGATGAACTCGGCATACGCGCCAGGCCGATTGACGCCCACACCTTGCGTATAGGCGCACAAATGCCGGCGGCCGGCCAGGCAGTTGCGGCAGCGTCCGCACACCACGTGGCCTTCGCCGCTCACGATGTCGCCGGCATAAAAGTCGTTCACGTTGGAGCCGACAGTGACCACCTCGCCCACAAATTCGTGGCCAATGGCCATGGGCACCGGAATGGTCTTCTGCGCCCACTCGTCCCACTCGTAGATGTGCACGTCGGTGCCGCAGATGCCGGTGTAGTGAACGCGCACCAGCACGTCGTTGATGCCGACTTCAGGCTCGGGAATGTTTTCGAGCCAGAGCCCCCGCTCGGCCCGGCTTTTGACTAATGCCTTCATTGCTGGTCTCCGGTCACTTTGAGAGTGTAGATCGTCAGGCCGGGACGAATGTACCCCGCTCGCGATCTTTGCGCACATGAGCCACAGAAAACACCTGCCCGTGAATCACAATGTAGACGCCCGGAGCCAGCAGCTGCGCTGCAAAAAGGCTCTCGGTGAGGTTTTGCAGTCCGTCGCTTTTTTCAAAGCCGAGCGGGCTCATGGCGCCGGTGAGGATGACGGGAACCGGCGGAGAAGGAAATGCGCCCTCGATTGCCAGACCGCTTTCGACCATGGTATCGGTTCCATGCGTGATAACGATGGGCTGGTTGAGGTCAAGCAGTTTTCTCACTTCCGCGGCCAGGCGCGAGCGATCTTCAGCGCTCATTTCCAGGCTGTCTTTGTTCATCAGCGGAGTGACGTGCACCTGGAGGTCGGGCAGCCGAAGCAGCTTGAGATACTGTTCGATTTTGTTGGTAGTGTTCAGCACCGTGCCCGACTGTTCGGAGTACGCCTTCTCGATGGTTCCTCCGGTGGTTATGACTTGAACTTTCTTCATTTGCCTTTTCCGCTTTTCACTTTAACACCAGGACCTGTCCGCGCTGCGCGCGGCGGGCGAAGCGGGATTATGGGAGGGAATCAGCGATGAATTGGCGCAGTGGTGAAAGCGACGCGATTCATGGAATTTCACATGACCGAACGGGCATATTGCAATTCCTGCGCCGCCTGGCTCGACGGCAGCAGATCGACGACAAAGCACGCGCCATCTGCGATGGGAACGTAGCGCAGTTCGCCGCGAAAGGAACGCAGAAAGGCGCGCGACATATAGAGCCCCAGCCCAGTCGATTCAGCGCCTGCCTGGAATGGACGGAAGAGATGCTCGGGTTCGGCGACTCCCCCGCCGTTGTCGATGACTTCGACACACACCTGATCGTCTACCTTCCTGGCATTCAGGGTGAGCATGCGGCCGCTCCTGCGCAACAGAGCCCGGCTGCTATTTGAAATGAGATTGAGAAACACCTGCATAAGGCTCGAGCGGTCACCCCAGACCAGCGGAAGTCCGGGCTCAACATTCCACTCCGATTCGATTTCATCCTCGATAAGCGATGGGCCGACCACAATTTTCAGTTCGTCGAGCAGAATGCCGAGGTCGACCTCAGAGGCTGGGCTTGCCGACTGGCGCAGATTGACGCTAGCGATTCTTTCGAGAGCAATGACTAGGCTGCCGAGCGCTTCAAAATCCTTGCTTCCACTTAGGGAGGTTGCATTTTTCAGATTCTGGTGCACCACAGCAATAGCGCCGCATATGTTGCGAATCTCATGCGACAGCGCGCCTACTGCGATGCGCGAGCCTTCGAGTAACTGTTGCATGCCGGCCACCTCGTGCGCGCGCAGATCTTCTGAGGCATCGAGCACCATTGCTGCCAGCCGGGTACCGGCGTTGGTCTGGTAGGTCGAAAAGCAAATGTCCGCAAGAAAAGCTTCGCCATCCTCTCGATGTCCGCGCGCCTGCATCACTGCGCGCAGCAACTGCAACGATTCGTCGTGAAGCGTGATGTTTGATAGTGCAGGCAGATAACGCTGGATGAGCTTGCCGGCCAACGCGTCACGCTGCACTCCCAGCATGCGGTGAGCGGCCTCGTTGGCCATCAGCACGGCGCCATTGGCGTCTGCCGTAAAGATTGCTACCGGGCTGCTCTCAAACAGAATCTTCAACTGTTCTTCGGCATCACGCCGGGCGTCGCGTTCGCGCTCGATTTCTCTCAGGTTTTCCGCGGCAGCCTGCCGGCTGATGTTCACCTCGCGAATAAACAGCCCCGCTCCTGCAAAAGCCGCAAAGAACAATATGTCGCGCGAAATGCCGGTGCGAAGGGTCCAGGTCAGATCGCTGAAGATTTCGGCAAGATATGTACACACCAGGGCGACGGCGAAGATAGGCCCTCGGCCGACCACACTGCCCACCATCAGCATGGGCACGAGATACAGAAAACCGAGGGGGATTTCGCCAACGACCGCGTAGTCAATGAGCGCGATGATCGCGATGACGATCGCCGCGCGCAACAGAACGACACGCTTGTTTCCTCTGAAGAGGAGTGCGTACATGCTTCACCTGCAGGGACCGTCGGCCAAGCGCAAACGGAGAACGCCGACACAAATATTGTAGACCTCGATAAACAGGCCGTACATAAACACCGTGTATGGAGATCGTATAAGAGACCTTGCGAAGGCTGTGTGGCGCGGCCCGGCGCAAACTGATCGCCTGCAGCGAGTTATAACTCAGCCGCGAAATCTTGAAAGCAGGTACAGGACAAGCGTGAGCGCGACGCTGATGAGAATGCAGGTGCCCAGCGGGAAGTAAGCCGAGACGTGTTTGCCGCGATAGGCAAAGTCACCCGGGAAACGTCCTAACGGCAAGCCGAAGCGACCCGCAATGAGTACGATGACGCCGCCAAGCACGAGTAACAATCCAATCCCGACCAGGAACTTGCCGATTTCGTTCATCGCTGCCTCTACGTGACGATTTTACGCCGAAGGAACGCTGGGAACGGGGGTCAGTGGTCAGTTAAACAGTAAAACAGCTGAACAGTTGAGCCGCGAAGTTGTGGAACAGTCAGACTGTCGCCTCGTCTGTGTTTCAATGTTTCGCTGTTTACCTGTTTAACTGTTCGGCTACTTCGAACCGATGAGGCGCAGGCGTGCCGTGAAGGCGCGGCCTTCGGGTTCGCTGAAGGTTCCATACTGCGGAGAGTCAACATTGTTATTTACCACCGTTGCGTTGGCAGCGCCGGTTCCGTTTTCCATTACGCCGCGCAAGCCGAAATACGCACCGTGAAAATGGAATTTCCATTCCAGGCCGGGGTTGAAATTGACATAGTCGGGAAATCGACTTGAGCCGGCAGCGCCCACCACCTGCTGGGCTGCATTGATTGATGTGTATGGAAAACCGGTATGGCTCTCGAATGAATAGACGAAGTCCCAGTTTTTTTTGAGGCGGGGAATTGGGACCGGCAGCCAGCCCCACGAGATGAACCGGTTGGGCGTATCCCAGGCGACTGGCCCGTTCTGTTGAGCCCCGAGCGGCGATGGCGTGGGCAGGTAATCGATGGCAGCGTTGGTTCGCGCCGATGAACGCGTGTAGGAGAAGAAGACGGTCGAGTTATCGGCAAAAATGCGGCGTGCATCGACTTCAAAAGAATGGTAGTGATCCTGCCGCTCGTTGGTGAGCAGATAGTCGCCTGCAAGATTGGGCCGGCCGCCTTGATTCGCAAAGGTGAGCAACCGGGTGGTGTGCTTCTCAATAAAGCTCGCGCCGGCGATCAGCGACCAGGGAAGATTCTGCTCCAGGCCGAGGCTCCAGTTGAATGCACGCGGAGCCTCGAGTGAGGCGCGTGTCATGGTGAAGGTTGATTGCTGGGCGGGACCGGAAGGCGCAATGCCATCGGCTTGGTAATATGTGTCGGTGCGGAGTCCGGCGAATGTTTGAGCGGGATAGCTCAGGTTGGTGTGCTCGTAATAAAGGCCGGCTCCAGCGGAGAATTTGGTTCCATTGTCAGCGCCGGGCGCATAAACGGTTGCAAAGCGCGGGGCGACGAGCGGCTCGCGGACAATTTCATCCCAGTCGAAACGCAGGCCCGGCTCGACAAGCAGTGGCTTTGCGATTTGCCAGTGGTCCTGAACGTAGGCGCCCAGCTCAGCGTTATGCAGCGTGAACGGCGCGGCGGGTGCAAAGAAACTTTGCCGATCCAGGGTTCCATCTTCGCGCAAGTAACTGACTGGGGTGCGGGCAACGTTCTGGTTGTAGCGGATGTGGTCGAGGTCCAGGCCAGCCTTAACCTGGTGACTGCCCAGCCACTCACGTGCGGGCAGATACAGGGCTGCGGTTGCCTGCACGCGCTGCGATCGTCCGGTCAGGTTCTGGAAATAGCTGCCTTCGGCCAGCTCGGGGGTGATCTGATAGGGCTGGTCGCCGTGCGGCTCAAAGCCATCGCGGAAGCGCATGACGCCGACGCCGGCATCGACGAGTGCGCCGTGGATGGTGAATTGATCGCGCAGATAAGGCAGCCAGGCGATTGTGTCGCGTTTGGTTGTGCTTTGCTGCGAGGTCAACGCGGAGATTCCGTCGTAGGGGGAATGGTAATCGTTGAAGAGGACCCCCGCGGTGACGATGTTACGGGGCGATGCGTTGGCCTGGATCTTGAAAAGGTTGCTGCCGCGGATGAGCGGATCGGTATCGGCGTTTACGGGGAGCTCAGAGACATAAATGTTGTCGTACTCGGTTTCGAGGCCATCGTAAAACCATGCGCGACTGCGCGCCAGTGGGCCAGACCAGGTGAACCGCGGGACGAATTTGTCGAATCGGATGCCGTTGAGATCGCGGAGAGAAGGAATGAAGTTCGTGGCATTAAAGCGGAACTTGTTATCGCCCATCCCGGTAGAAAAAGCGATCACGCCGCCTGTCGCGCGGCCAAACTCGACGGGATAGCGCGTGGACTCAGCATCGATGGAGCGAACCGCATCGGCGCTGACGCGCATGTCGAGTGTACCCTCTTCGGGCGAGCGTATGTCGAATCCGTCGAGCGTGTCGATCGTCTCCCACGTCTCAGAGCCAGCAACGTGCGCCTGACCCGAAGTGTCCTGCACGACGCCAGGGTAAAACGGAAGAAGATTGCGGATATCGCGCGAAGTCAAGTAAGGGATATTCACAATCTCAGGCGTGTTCATGGTGAGATTATCTGATGGCTGGGAAGCATCGATGCCCGGAGTGGACGCCGAGACGTTTACCTGTTCACGCACAATCTGCTCGTGAGCCAGAACGATTTTCATGCTGCTCATGTGGGGATCGACGTCTGTTTCAGTGGCCTGATAGAAGCCTGGTTTCTCGGCTTTGACTGAGTAAGGAGCGGTCGAAGTTAATGTGAAGGAGCAGCGGCCCGAGAATCCAGTGTGGAGCTCGATAAGGACGTGTCCGTGCTGAGTGATGACGATTTGCGCAGCATCGACTGCGACGCCGGTCTCATCGACAACTGTGATCTCGACAGGCGACTGGCCTGTCGCGGAGTGCACCTGCGCGAGCGAGATGCAGTTCAGTAGCAACGCGCAGACAAAAGCGTGCGGTAGACAATCACACCGTGTTTTGAATCCACACCACGCCATTCGCATGGATTAGTGCTCCACGGGAGGCCGCGCGACTCGGTGCGTGTGACGACAGGTTGCGCAAAACGTCACTGGCGATGACAGCCCTCTACGAGGCAGGCGAGGACGGGACGGAAATGAATCGCCTGGAATCCGTGTCGGAAATGCGGGCCTTTTGTCACACGGGTACTTTTCTCCTTGCAACTCTAACTCAGGGGCGGTATGATGGCTGCCGATCTTGGGTTGATAAAGAAATTTAGTTTAGACTCAACCCTCCCCTGAAAGCGTTCACAACTTATTCGACCATCGAGCGTTCTAGTTAGCCGCTTTTTGTAAGCGTTTACACCCTACGACCATCGAACAGCCGGTCGAGCGCCATTCAGGGTCGCTGGACTGTTCATGCAAACCCGGAGAGAGTGAGGTGATACTGCCAACCGCAAAGGTTCTTGTTATGAAAGCGTTTACATTAACGTGATCACCATCACTTTCAGTGTGTTGAGCTGTGTATAACATAGGGCGCTTGTAAGGTTCTCGTATCAAAATGATGTCCACTAGAGAGACCAGGACGCGCTCTTCTGAAGTTGTCACGCAATGCCATTTCTCAAGGTTTTCTCCCCTTTTGTCGAGACAGTGAGATCAATGGAAACGTATTCAATTTGGCTGCCGGTTGGACCTCAAATACCGCGCCAGCCGAGCGCAGAATGAGGCACCAGACAACCATCAACCCATCAATGTGAGGCTATTGTGAAAATAATCAGATTTGCAAACATGCTGTTGCTCCTGGGGCTTTCAATGCCCGCCAGTTTTCTAGCGGCGCAGGAGTTTACAGGCCATGTAACCGATTCAACCGGGGCTGTGCTACCTAAAGCCATCGTCGTTGCCCACAACCTTGCGACCGGCGTGGAAACGACCACGACGACGACCTCTTCGGGCGACTATACGATCCCTTACCTGATCCCGGGGAATTATGCGGTTTCAGCCAATGTATCTGGTTTTGAGACCGGTGTTCACACGGGCATCAATCTTCAGGTAGGTCAAACGTCAACGGTGAATTTCATTCTCAAAGTCGGCAGCGCGACAGAAACCGTGACCGTAAATGCCGACACGTTGCTCGATATTGGGAAAGCCGATACGGGTGAGGTGGTCGAGAATACGCGGGTGACCGAACTTCCGCTGAACGGGCGCGACCCGGGCATGCTCTCCATCCTAAGCGCCGGTGTCTTGTGGACCGGGAGCCCTCAGTGGCAGCGGCCGTTTGACGACACGCAGGCCAACACCGCCGTGAATGGCGGCCAGTCGGGAAACATAGAAATGATGATGGACGGTGTGGCCAATAACGCTTCGCCGATCAACAATCAAGGCCAGGCAGCCATCGCTTATGTTCCGCCTGTGGACTCCGTGCAGGAGTTCAAGATGATTACCAACCCCTTCGATGCACAGTTCGGATTGATGGCCGGCGCGGTGGAGGATGTCGAGCTCAAATCGGGAACGAACAAGCTTCATGGAACGGTGTATGAGTATGCGCGCCGCACCTGGCTTGATGCCAACACGTGGCAGAACGACTGGTTCATCCACACCGCATCTCCGGGTACGGATCTTACGTCGTACTACACCCCGCCAATGAAGTGGGACCAGTATGGCGCGGAGCTCGATGGTCCAGTGATTCTGCCC
>JASHVU010000280.1 GCA_030044455.1 Acidobacteriaceae bacterium
AACCGGGCCGAGGTTGTGGTTTTCGGCCGGATCACCAACGGTGAGCTGGGCGACGCGCTCGCGCAGGCGTTCTTCGAAAATGTCGTAGATAGATGCATCGACGATGGCTCGCGAGCAGGCCGAACACTTTTGGCCGCTGAAGCCGAAGGCCGAGGCGGTGACGCCCTCGACGGCTGCATCGAGATCGGCATCGGCGCTCACAATAATGGAGTCTTTGCCGCCCATTTCAAGGATGGTCCGCTTGATCCAGATCTGGCCTGTCTGGGTTTTTGCGGCGAGCGAATTAATGTCGAGGCCCACGGCCTTGGAGCCGGTGAACGCGATGAAACGAGTCTTGGGATGCTCTACGATGGCGTTGCCAAACGTAGCGCCGGAGCCGGGGCAGAAGTTGACTACGCCGTCGGGCATGCCGGCCTCTTCAAGCACCTCGACGAACTTGGCGGCGATGGTGGGTGAGTCACTGGAAGGCTTGAGGATGACGGTGTTGCCGCAGACGATGGCGGCAGCGGTCATGCCGGCCATGATGGCGAAGGGAAAGTTCCAGGGCGGAATGACTGCGCCCACGCCGAGCGGGATGTAGTGGAGCTCGTTGCGCTCACCGGGATATTGGATCGGCGTGGTAGCCGCGGCCAGGCGCAGGGCTTCGCGCGCGTAGAACTCGAGGAAGTCGATGGTCTCGCCCACGTCGGCGTCGGCCTCGGCCCAGTTCTTTCCCACTTCATAAGTGAGCCAGGCCATGAAGTCGAACTTGCGCGAGCGGATCATGCTGGCCGCGTTCAGCAGCAATGAGACGCGCGTGGCAGCAGGCGTGCGGCTCCATGATTCGAAGGCTCGCAGCGCAGCGGCCATTGCAGTCTCAGCGTGCTCGGCGCCGGCCTTTTGGTGGAGGCCGACAATTTGCGCCGGCTTAGCGGGGTTGAGCGAGCTGATCTTGTCGCTGGTTTTGATGCGGTCGCCGCCGATGATCAGGTCGTACTCGCGACCGAGTTCAGCGCCGACTTTGGCGAGCGCGTCGCGCATGGCGCGGGCATTCTGGTGGTCTTTGAAGTTGGTGAAGGGCTCATTGGTAAAGACGCCTTGCGGAGTGCGGGGCTGAATGCTGGAAGAGATCAACGTAGCCATAGCCCTATTAGTTTAGTCCAGTTGCGGCTGCTCGTGATTCGGGGATCGTGAGCCGTGATCGGTGGTCGGAGGCGGTGTTAACGGCGTCAGCAGCGTTCGCGAAGTTAGAGTGTGCAGCGTCGGACTTACTTGTTCGCTAAAGTGGCTGAAAACGGGCAAAAAAATGAGAAAAAGGGGCCTTTTTGAGGGTTGTATTTACTGTTTGGGAATGAGGGTCAAAAAACTAACTTGTTTATTATCAATTGTTTATTTGGATTTCTGGTCCCAGCAAGAGCGATTTTGTGAGGGAGGGGGTGGGGGGAACGTTTCTTACGGGCTTTTTAGCCCTCGTACCTGCGGTTTCCGGGCCGCGTTCTGCTATTAGAGTACGCCAGCGGGAGGAAATTACGCGCAATCGCGAGCCAGCTTACGGCAAAACCAGAGTGGGTGTGCCACGGCGGATTCAGTGCAAGGTCAGCGCTCCCTAGGGTCGCGCTGACTTGAGGATGGTGCCTTCGGGATACAGCAGCTCTGGTTTTGCGATCGTTGACGGGTGAAGGGGCGCCCGGTAACGCCCAAAACAATTTGTGGCTCCCGGGGAACTTTTCGGTCCGTCAATCCATTACCGATTGTGAAGGGCTCAGTCACGAAGTGATGCAAGAAGAAGTACCGGCTCTCGTTCTACATTTGGAGACGGCCCAGCAACCTGCCATGAGCGATCGACAGAGCGATTTCGTGGAAGATGGCTCCCAGGCCCCGACGAGCGACGAGGAATTGATGGTCGCCGTTTCGCGTGGGCAGGCGGATGCATTCACCACGCTTTTCGCGCGCTACAAGCAGCCTGTCTTTGGGTTCTTTCGCCGCCGCCTTGCCGATCCCGCACAAGCTGAAGAGTTGACCCAGGAAACATTTCTCGCCGTACTGAGCGCAGCGGAACGCTACCAGCCGGCTGCCCTGTTCCGGACGTATCTCTACGCGATCGGTTTCAAGATACTGCGCGCTTATCGACGCAAGAAGGCGTTCCGGGCCACGTTTCTCGGCGAACGGTTTCCTGATCGCGAGCCTGCAATCGATGACGCCATCGAAGCCAAGACCGTGATGCGCGACGCAGTGGGAAAGCTCGACAGCCTGGATCGGGAAATTCTCTTGCTGCGCGAATTTGAGCAATTGAGCTATGCGGAGATTGCCGATCTGCTTCGCCTGCCGCTCAACACGGTTCGCTCGCGCCTGTTTCGTGCGCGTACCGCCCTTCATGATCTGCTCGCCGCTCCAGCTCCCAATTCTCATGCGAAGCATCTGGCGGAATCCGAGGAACGCATATGATCACCACCGCCCATTCCATCGCTCCCGAAGAGATCATGGCCTGCCTCGACGGCGAACTCTCTGAAGCCAATGCTCAGGCCGTCTCTGCCCATCTCGACCACTGCGTCGAATGCGCTCGCATCGCCGACGGTTTCCGCGCCACGTCTGAGTGCATTGCCCGTTGGACCGTGCCGCCTGTTTCTTCGAGCCTGGAAGAGCGAGTACTGGGCCATGCCCAAACGACACCCAGCCCATGGCCGGCCAAACCAAGGCGCTCGATTCAGCCCAGCTTTTGGAATTGGAGACTCTGGCCAATCGGCGGTGGAGGCGCAGTCATCGTTGTGCTGATCCTCTCCGCGGTTACCACTGCAATCTGGTTCCGTTCACGCAAATCCGTCGCGCACCTGGCTGAAATGCAGACCTTCAGTGAGCCCCGGTCCGCCGGCCAGGCAATCGACGGCCAGCCTATCACCGATCAGAAATCCAAATTTTCAAATGGCACAGCCAGGCCGCAGGAGGGCGAGGGTCGAGAGCTGGACTCACTTGTTACGCTCTCGAGACCCGGTGTCGCCGCTGATTCGAACGGCCTCTTTCACGGCCTCGGCGATCATGTTCAGAACTCATTTTCAAATGATGGGCAGACGCCATCCGCGCCAGAGCCCATGATTGCGCGCACCGCCTCGCTCACAATCGTCGTAAAAGACTTTGCTGCCTCCCGCGCTTCTCTCGATGCGATTCTGGCACGCCATCATGGCTACTCCGCGCAACTGACGGTATCCACCCCTGAAAACGCCCCGCGCAGCATCGAGGCCTCTCTCCGGGTCCCCGCGCCCGAACTCTCTTCTGCGCTCGGCGACTTGAAGACCCTGGGCCGCGTCGAAAATGAATCCCAATCTGGCGAAGATGTCACCCAGCAGCACACCGACCTGGCGGCGCGCCTGAAAACCTCGCACGAAACTGAAGCGCGCTTTGAGGCAATCCTTCAGCAGCGTACCGGAAATGTCGCTGAAGTCCTCCAGGTGGAGGAAGGAATCGCCCGCGTGCGTGGCGATATCGAGCGCATGGAGACGGAACAGACAGTTCTCGAACACCGCGTCGATTACGCTGCGGTTGAGATTCAGCTTTCCGAAGACTTTAAAGCGCAATTGAACGCGCCGTCGGAGTCCGTCTCCAACCGCATCCATAACGCTTTCGTGGCGGGTTTGAGAGATGCGGCAGACACGCTCCTCAGCATCGTGCTCTTCTTCGAAAAGGATGGTCCGGTACTTCTCATCTGGATTGCGCTTCTCGGCTTGCCAACATTTCTGCTGGTTCGCCGATACCGGAGACTGAAGGGCAGACTATAGCCGCTTTTTCCTTCAATCATCGTTTGCCCTTGACAAGATCAGCAATCCCGGCGCATTCTTCTCTAGACATCTATAGGAGCAACTGTGACGCCGAAACAAGCCGACAGCCTGCAGGGCACGCTGGACCTGCTGGTGCTGAAAACCCTGGAGCAGGGCCCCATGCACGGATGGGGAATCACCCTGCACATCGAGCGCGTTTCTGATGCGTTGCTGAGGGTGGAAGAGGGGTCGCTGTATCCGGCCCTTCACCGCATGGAGCGCGAGGGCTGGATTCGAGCCGAGTGGGGCGTGAGCGAGAACAACCGCAAGGCTCGCTTCTACCGGCTGACGGCGCGAGGAAGAAAGCAACTTACGGCAGCGCGAGAAAGCTGGGAACGAGTCACCGGCGCCGTGGCCCTGGTGCTGAATTTTGACAGCCGAGCGAATTGAGGAAGGCGATGAATTGGCTCAAGCGAATCCTGATGACGGTGCGCAGCGGCGCGCACCAGCGTGAAGTGGACGAAGAGCTCCAGTTTCACGTGGCCATGCGCGAGCACCGGAACGTGAACGAAGGAATGAGCCAGGAGGCTGCCCGCCGCGACGCACGTGTGCGATTCGGGAACCCGGCGGTTTGGCGGGAGCGGGTGAGTGAAGTGGATCTGATGCTGTTTTTGAAGAGCGTGATTGAGGATCTGCGTTTCGGCTTGCGGCAACTGGTGCACGACCTGGCCTTTGCGCTCACCGCAGCCATCATGCTGGCACTGGGCATTGGCGCCAATACTGCCATCTTCAGCATTGCCGATGCGGTGCTGCTGAAGCCGTTTCCTTACCCTGGAGCCGATCGCATGATAGCAATTCATGAGCGGCTGCCAGCATCCGAATTGAACGACTCGTGGCCAGACTATGTGGACTGGCAGAAGCAGAACGATGTGTTTGAAGAGATGACCGCGCTGCAGCCTTCAGGATTCCAACTGAGCAGGGCGGGAGAGAACGTGTCGGTGCCGGGCGCCTCAGTCACGAATTCGTTCTTTTCGCTTTTCGGCGCCAATCCGATTGCCGGGCGCAGTTTTACCGGCGCAGAAGAAACGCCGGGCGCATCGCCTGCCGCGGTGGTGAGTTATGGATTCGCACAGCAATACCTGGGCGGCGAACGGAGCGCGGTTGGCCGCGCAATCCAACTTGATGGACAGGCAACAACTGTTGTGGGTGTGCTGCCGCGGGGATTCAGCGTTCCGTGGGGCAGCTATGACATTTACATGCCGCTGGGATTGAAGACCAACACTTCGCAGATCACGGACCGGGCCAACCATCCCGGTCTGCAAGTGGCAGCGAGGCTCAAGCCGGGAGTGACGCTGGACGCGGCGCGCACTGAGATGAACAGCATTATGCTGCGACTGGGCCGTGCGTACCCGGAATCGAATCGCGATGAAAAAGCGGATCTTGCCCCGTTTAAGGAAATGTTTGAAGGGCAGGCCCGCAGCATCCTGGTGCTGTTGCTTGCGGCTACGGGGCTGGTGCTGCTGCTGGCCTGCGCCAACATCGCAAATATGTCGCTGGCGCGAGCGACGGCGCGGCAACGCGAGTTCGTGATTCGCGCATCGCTGGGCGCAGGGCGGTTGCGGCTCTTCAGGCAGGCGCTCATTGAGAACCTTCCTATTGCATTGATTGGCGGTGGCGCGGCCATCGCGACAGCGGCGCTGATAACGCGACCGTTGATAAGGCTCTATCCGGATCGGCTCTTCCGCCTTGAGGATGCGCATTTGAGCGGCATGGTGCTGGGCTTTGCCGCATGCAGTTGCCTGGTGTGCTGGCTGCTGTTTACAACGGTACCGGCGATTGCGGCTTGCAGGCGCAGCCATGTGCACACCAGCCTGCGCACTACACCCAATGACAATCACGGCTCAAGCCAGGCGCGATTGCGCTCTGCGCTGCTGATGGCAGAGATTGCGGTTGCCCTGGTGGTGACTGTGTGCACCGGGCTGGTGTTGCGCAGCCTGTCGGCGGTGGTGCGTATCGATCCCGGCTTCAAGGCGGATCACCTGCTGGCGATCCAGAGCGTGCATGTGCCGGGAACAGGAAGCGATGCGAAGAACCTGGAGTTTTATCGCCAGGTTCAGACCGCACTTCGCCGTCTGCCGGGAGTTGAGGACGCAACGGCCGGATTCAGCCTGCCATTGAATGGAACCTTCTGGACCTCGCCGTATGCGCCCGACGGCAGTTCGGCGACATTGAGCACGCAGGCTCCGTGGACGCAGATCAATATTGTGATGCCTGATTACTTCAAGACCATGGGCATCAAGCTCGCTAGCGGCCGGTACTTCAGCGATGCGGATGGAGCGGGGGCGGCTCCGGTGGTGATTGTGAATGAAACCATGGCAAGAACGATTGCGAAGGATCATATTGCCGGCAGACCCCTCTACGTGCAGTTCGCGCCAGAGGCAAAGATGCAGATTATCGGCGTGGTGGCAGATGTGAAGCAGTTTGGACTGGAGCAGCGAGCGATGCCTGAGGTTTATATTCCAGCCGCGCAGGCGGCGGTGCCGGCATTGGACTTTGTGATCCGCACTTCAACGAATCCAGATGAATCGGCGCATGAGGTCGCGGCAACAATTCACTCGCTCAATCCGGACCAGCCTCTGCCCAAGGCGGTGTCGATGGATGCTTATCTAGCGGCGGGGCTCGGGAATCGGCAGTTCGTGAGTTGGCTGCTCGGCATCTTCGATTGCCTGGCGCTGCTGCTGGCCCTGATTGGAACGGCAGGGGTAGTCGCATATGGCGTGGAGCAGCGGACGCACGAGATCGGCATTCGCATGGCGCTTGGAGCAAACAGGACTGACGTGCTGCGGATGATTGTTTTCGGACAGACAGCGAAAGTGGCAACGGTCGGCGTGATAGCGGGCGTGGCGTGCGCGCTCGGGGCCACGCGCCTCGTGGCCAGCCAGCTTTATCACGTGTCGGCAAGCGATCCGCTCACCTTCGTGGGCGCATCGCTGGTGCTGATGGCCGCTACGCTCGTCGCCAGCTACCTTCCCGCGCGGAGAGCGATGAAGGTCGATCCGGTGGTCGCGCTGCGATGCGAGTGAGTCTCTGCAACGGCGCCGAATCTCTTCGTCGCTTTCGTACCCAATAGTCTAAAATGCACTGCGAGGATTCCCTGATGACTCGCAGACTCAAATGGCTCTCGATCGGCATTGTTGCGCTCTCGCCGTTGATGCTGGCGGCTAATCCGGCGGATGTAACGTTTTCCAGCGCTCCCGCGCAGGTGGAGCGCTTCGACTACGTCGAGATCACTGCGACTGTGCGGACGCCGGACGTTCGCAACCCTTTCACGGATGCGACCCTCACGGGGACGCTCGAAACCGCCGATGGCAGCCGGAAATGGAACGTGGAGGGATTTGCCGACAGCGAGGACGGCAGCGTGTACCGGATACGTTTCATGCCGATTGCGGCAGGCGATTATAGATATACAGTCACGTACAGCCAAGGAGATTTCAAAAAGACTGGCAGCGGTACATTTCGCGCTGTCGAGGCCCATCGGCGAGGGATGCTTGGGGTCGATCCTGCCTATCCGTGGCATTTCATCTGGACAGGAACCGGAGAGCATTTTTTCTTCAACGGAACCACCGCGTATTTCATCATGGGCTGGAAGGAAGAGCGCATTATCGACTTCAGCATCGAACGGCTGCACCGGCTGAAGGTGAACCGGATGCGCGTGGCCATCGAAGGACGCGAGGCTACATTCTTTGGCGAGCCGGTAATGAACGGTCCGGCGTGGTCGGTGATGCTGGATCCGTGGAAGGCCGAGAATGCGAACGATTATGACCATCCTGGATTCGATTACTCGCGATTCAATTTGTGGTACTGGCAGCGGTTCGACCGAATGCTGAGGTTTGCGCGGGAGCGGGATATGAACATCTCGCTGGTGCTGATGATGAACGACAGCCACGTGTTTCCGGCTGCGGGAAGCGAGGATGAGCACCGGTTCATCCGCTACGCAGTGGCGAGGTTCGGAGCATTCTCAAACATCACCTGGGACCTGGGCGACGACCTCGACTCGTTCCGTGACGAAAAGTGGACGCACGAAACCGGAACGCTGCTCGAGGGTTGGGACCCGTACAAGCACCTCGAAACCAGCCATCCCGTGCACATCGAGCACCAGGACCGGGCATCGAGCTGGTTCGGATTCACCTCGTACCAGGAGTGGTCGCGCGATCAGCACCGGCTGATGCTGGAATCGCGCCGGCTGCAGGAGAAGACGGGGCGCATTATTCCGCAAACCAACGAGGAATACGGGTACGAGGATCACTACCCGCTGTGGGCGCAGCCAGGATCGGACTCGAGCGATGTGTTGCGGCGGACGGCATGGGACATCGCCATGGCGGGCGGATACCAGACCGCGGGAGAAACGGCGCGGCGAGGCACAAATATCTGGCCGGACATGGGCGGCGGATGGATGAACGGCCGCGGCGACGACACGATGACCATGTTTCTGGGCTACGGGCACATGGTGGATTTCTTCACCGGCTTCGAGTGGTGGAAGAGCAATCCACATGACGAACTGGTGGACAATGGCAATTATTGCCTGGCCGACCCGGGGAAAACTTACGCCGTATATCTGCCTCACGCGGGGCACGTGACGGTTCAACTTGAACCGGGCCATTACCGGACGTATTGGTTCAGTGCAATGACGGGCGAAAAAGTGGATTTGCCTGATGCAACCGGGCCGAGCTGGACATCGCCGGATGCGCCGGACCGGAACGACTGGGCATTGTTGCTGCAGGCGGATTAAGGCGAAAATCGAAGCGCTCCTCTTATTGGCGGCTTGCGACAGATGCGGGTCGCCGACGATTTGCGTTGTATTCGGACCAGAGTTTACACATGCAAACCCCTGAAGAATGCGTGGGAACGCATTAGCCAATCCGGGTCCTTTTCTGATTGGCAGTTTCCCAACAGTTCCTCCCGATACGCTTGATATGGAGGATCCGTTTTCATTACTGCGATATCCTCAGCGGTGTGCGGCGCGTCGATATCCCAACGATGAAACGGCGAGGACCACACGCTTACGATTGAGCCGTTCCCTGTTCAGTTTGTCGACCTGTAATCTATCCAACATGATCCTGCGAAACAGGCCGGAATTATTGGGGGCTGTGGTATTGCGGTCGGGTCTTGTGGGGGGGTAAGGTTGTTCGACTCGCCTGTTGCTCCCGAGGAGCCGGCCGCCAAGGCATCCTTGGTCCAACCGGTGGTATACGGCGGGGGAACGTAAGAAGTCAACGACGCGGTACAAGGTGGCCCACCGAACGGCGGCAGGGTGAATCCCAAGAAATTGACGGGGAAAATACCTAAGTCTGTAAAAGAAGGCGGCGGCGTGTAACCTAATGAGTATGGAGGGATGGGGACGCACGCTGTGGCCGCGACCTCCGTCGCCATCACGGTGCCCGAGGGGAATACCGCGGTGGACGCGCTCCCGTAGCCAAACAGGCTTCCAGTGATCTGGGTCCATTGGCAGCTGGACGTGGCCGGGTCGGAGCACAATCCCGTGAAATCGGGGACGACGACCGAGGTCAAGCATGACGGCGCTCCCTGTGGAACGGCCCAGGGGAAACATCCGAGTAACGTTAGCATGGGTTGGTTGTTGGTGCCTGTTGAATGGACGGCGGTCAGCGTTATCGCTTGGTTAGGGCTCGTCCACCAGTCGAAGCTTGGGTTGAATCCAATGTCGGGTGGCCCCGCGCACTTTAGCTGAAAGCCACCGCTATTGGCCGAGTTGCCGTTCGCGATGCTGAGATCGACATTCCCGATGCAAAGAGCTGATTGTGCTCCGTTGCATAGGAAGCAAAAGCCTCCGATGTCCCACTGGTAACTAAACTGCACCCACCCTTTATCTCCGTTGACGCACGTGACGCCCGCTTGCGCCGCTAACGGCGCATTGCATGCGATCGGGTATGCGTTGGTATTTGCCTGCACTGAGAAGGAGAAACGGCCTGTTCCGGTGGGTACGCAGAAGATGCATGGGTTTTGGCTATTGGCGATATTCTGGCATTGCTGCGAGATGCAGGTGTCGATGATCTGGAAAAGCGGGTACGTCGATTGGTTGAACGGGATGCTGGGGACAAAACTAACCGAAACCGAACCCATGGTGATCTGTGGGGGGTTGGGGGCGGCTGCGCCGCAGGTACCGACACAAGGCGTGGGGGGGCCGAGCTGGCTGCTTGCCGCAAGATGTGGCAAACGCGATATTTGCGTCGGGGTGAGACATTTGCCTTGCGTCCAGGGATTTGCGCGTCGCTCCGCGGGATTTGAGCTGTAGGTGTAGCAGCCCGGCACCGCTGGCGGCAATTGGATGTTCACAAGTGGCCCACCCTTGGGTGGGGTTATGGTCTTTATTCTTTGGCATGCGGACAATAGGATCGGCACGAGCAATACAACCACCCATCGTGTCGGGATGGTCAGCGCTCTAGCGGAATTACAAGAAACCGAAATGTCGGATGTGGGCGATTCCATCGGCTGTCCTTCTCTGTCTTATTGATCCGAGATTTCCTTTTTGCCTTTCGGCTGCAAACCAAGATACAACCCATTTGCCTCCGCTCACCATCTTTCTTGGATCCGTTTCCATCCCAAAACCCCGGGCGTACCCGGCTGGGTCGCCTCGGGGACGAAAAAACCGAGATTTTCCCCATTTCGAGGCACTGGGTCGGACGCCTCCCCTGTCAACTTCCCTCGAACCAGCGACGCTTGTCTCGTGCGGGGCCTAGCTGACCTGGAGTATTTCTTTTTTGCGGTAGAGCCGTCCCACCCTAGCCGCAAAAACAAAGACGCGTCGAAGGCGGGGCGCCCCGACTTCACACTTCAAGGAGAAATGCTCTAAGGTAGGGCGAAGAGAGGCCGGCAAGACGATGCGCGAGCGGCAGCTGATTCCCACCAATCTCGACGAGCACTTCTTTATTAAACCCCCGGCCGACGGGACGGATTTGCTGCACGCCACGGACGACGATCTGCATTTGTACGGTCTGCCGCATCGGCCCGATCCGACGGCTTTGCCCAATGCGGCGCGAGCCTGGCTTCGAGTAATGAGGCGAATCAAGCGTTTTGTGGCGCCGCAACTGACGGTGCGCCATGACTACTTGTTCCGGCCGATTCGCCCGGCGCGGGGAGCCTCAAGTACGGCAGCTGACGCAGGCGTTACATCGAACTGGGGCGGGCTGGTGATGACCGATGTGCCGCCGTATCAACAGGCATGGGGCAGCTGGACGATTCCGGAGATTCAGATTCCTCCCGGAGGCACAGACCCTGCGTACTCGTGCGCAATCTGGGTGGGCCTTGGCGGTTATCTGAACGACGACAACCTTCTGCAGGTGGGAACCGCGCAGGCCGTGGGAGCCGATGGCGCCGGAGAATGCTTTGCGTGGTATGAATGGTATCCCGCGCCGCCTATTATGCTGGCCGGGTTCAACGTTGAGGCCGGTCACACGATTGCGGTCTTTGTTGGCCAGTACGACGACGGATCGGGGCGCGGCGTGGTGAGCATGGCCAACCTGGTCACCGGTGATGCGACTCCGGCGACGGTAGTGCCTCTGCCCGCAGTGGACGCGTGCGGGAATGCGGTCAACCCCGCGATCAAGGCACCTTCAGGCTTGAGCGCCGAGTGGATTGTGGAGCGTCCCGACCTTGGCTGCGGAGGCCCGGAAAAGTATGCCGAGCTGCCCGACTTTGGCGAGGTGAACTTTACTCACGCTGCCGCGGTGAGCGGCGACGGAGAGACGAAGAAGGAGATGATTGCGGCGGCCAGCGACAGCAAGGCGCGGAGCCTGAAGATTCTGGCCGACGATGCCCACACGCTGCTGACCGATGAGCTCAGAGTTCCATCTCTTCAGGTGACCTTTCAGCAAACGGCTATCGTGCAGGCGCATGAAGAGGGAACGCAAGGCAGTCTGCAAGCGGAAGCGTCAAATACGGAGAGCACCGCTTCGCGCAGGTAATTCAACTCACTCCATATACCGGAACTGCTGCACCATGGATCAACTTTGACGCGTCATGGCACAAGAAGAGAATTACGTCGGCGATTTGCTCGGGCTTAGGCCAATTTGCATAGTTGGCACCCGGCATGGCGTTCCGATTGGCCTCAGTGTCGATAATGCTGGGCAGCACGGTATTCACGCGAATACCGGTCCCCTTAAGATCGGCGGCGAGAGAGTCCATCATGGCCACTGCCGCTGCCTTCGAGGCAGAATAAGCGCCCGCTCCAGCGGCATGATCGACCGCGGAACGCGACG
>JASHVU010000281.1 GCA_030044455.1 Acidobacteriaceae bacterium
CCGCCGGCTCTCATTTGCATCGATAAAGGTGGCATTGTCGCGAGTGTGGAAATGGTTCGCTGCGGCCGCTTCGATGGAGCTGTCCGGGACGCACTTGCCATCTACCTTCTCACTGCCACCCGCGAGACGTGTCTAGTTCGCGCAGCGAAGCACTCCGGCGATCGAGAGATCTTTGCGCTCCAGGCTACGCTTCCTGCCTGGCCTAGCTCCGAAGAAATGGACCATACACTGGCTGCGCTTTCCGTAGCCCACCGTGCCTGCGTGCGAGAAGCGAACGTGCTGCTCAATGAAGCGGCGGCGCGGTACTACTTAACAGCCCGCGGTCCTGCCATCACCTCACAACCCAATCAATAAAAAGGAGAAATGACCATGGCAAATCCTGCAGAAATCGAACTCGAGATCAGCGACGTGTCAGGGCAGAAGGTGCTTTCGGTGGCGAATGCGCCCACTGCCAACACCGTTGGTGAACTGATCCGCGAGGTGCTTGGGCACATGAATCTGCCCAAAAATGACTCCGGCGGAACTCCGCTCACCTACCAGGCGCGGCTCGAACGCGAAGGCCGTCATTTGCACGCATCCGAGCGCATTGGTGACGCCCTGGAAAGAGGGGATCGGCTCACCCTTCAGCCAAACGTCGACGCCGGCTAGAGCAAACCGCCAAAGACGGAGTTTTGAATGCCCTTAACCTCTCCATACCGCTTCGCGGTGGCAATGTTCGCTGAAGATGGAACCAGCCTGGGAACCGTCGCGGCGAAGCGCGACTGGGGGCCTGTCCATGAATGGACGCGTTTCCGTTTTCAACGCCGGGGTCAACTTTCTCTGGATGGAGATGGGAGCGCGTCCGTGCTACCGGTGTGGGAGACAACGTTGGGCGAACCCTACTGCCGCGGCTACCGCATCCAGATCGAGCAGCCGGGCCGCGTGCCGCTTTGCTCCGATTTTCCCAACACGCATTTTCGCGATGCCGCCAGCACCGTGGCCTCGGTCTTCGTGGAGCAGAAGAAGCTTCGCGAGGGTGAGTACTACTCGTATCTCGTCGTCGCGCAGCCGGCGCCTGTTCAGCCCGAGAGCCCCGGCGGACTTCGCGTTTGCAACGCCTCGCCTCCGGTTCCGGCGCGCAACGCATCACTGAATATCTTCCTCACCGCTTCGACTGCGTGCGGAACCATCGACGACAGTGACATGCCGGTGTTCGTATCACCTCAAGTCTTGGAGGAAGCCGCGGCGCAAACCCGGGCGCATGAAGGCACCGAAACTGGAGGGATTCTCATTGGAAAGCTCTGGCGTGATCTCGCCGTCGCGGAGATCTTTGCCCAAGTCACAGCGGCCGTTCCTGCAGAGCACAGCATCGGCAATCATGTAAAACTCACTTTCACTCCCCAAACCTGGACTGCTGCCAACGCTGCACTTCAGCTGCGCAATCGGGACGAGATTCTGTTGGGTTACTGGCATTCCCACCCTGTTCGCACGTGGTGCAAGGGAAGGTCGTGCTCTCTCGATGCACAGAAATCATGCCGTTTCGCTAAAGACTTCTTCAGTGCAGACGACGAGGATGTCCTGCGCGCAGCATTTCCGGCTCCATGGTGTTTCGCCATCGTCGCAAATGACACGGCCTTCACCGATCTGACGTTCAGCATGTTCGGAAACCGCGAAGGGATTACAACACCGCGAGGATTCTTCGTTCTTAGGGAGGGCTAGCGTGACGCGCAGACAAACAGAAGAAGCACATTGTACGAACGGGATGCTCGACGCCATCATACGTGGCATAGGCCCATTCCAGACTATGGAAGAGCGCACAGCGGGACTGCAGCATTTGCGTGAAACCGGCGCCGAAAACAACGGCGCAATCGACGGCTATCTTTTGCAGCAGTTCTCTGAATTCAACGAGGCACTCAACACCGTTCAGGAGGAGCATTGCAAACTGCGCTTTCTAATCGAAAGTCTGACCGCGCCCCCGTCTTTCCCGGCCATCTACCTGGCTCCGGCGAAAGGGTCGGGAGCTGATCGCGCGATTGTGCAGACGGAAAGCGATCGCCGTGTCGTTCGGCTCGAAGACGGCATTGATATCTCCGAGCTCAACCCCGGTGACGAGGTTCTTCTGAACCACGAGAAAAACTGCCTGGTCGCGAAGTCCGAAGATCCCAGCTTTCTGACAGGTGAGGTTGCCGTTTACAGCCGTGACCTTCACGATGGAAGAATCGTCGTGCGCCTCCGCGATGAGGAGCTTGTTGTCCTGCCCAGGGCCGCGCTCCGCGACGCGAAGATCAAGCCGGGAGACGGAGTCCGATTCAACCGCAATCTGGGTTTGGCATTTGAAAGGATCGAGGCATCCAGGGGCGAGGAGTACTTCATCGAAACGACGCCCGGCGACACGTTTTCTGAGATTGGTGGACTCGACCGCGAGATCGAGCAGTTAAAGCGTCTGATGACTTTGCATATCCACCACCAGGAGATGACCGGCAAATACCGCCTGGCGCAAAAGAGGTCGGTTTTGATGGAGGGACCGCCCGGCAACGGCAAGACAAAAATCGCCAAAGCAACCTGTAACTGGCTGGCGACTCTGTCCGCGATCGGCCGCTCCCGCTTCATCAACATTAAGCCCGGCGGGCTGAACTCCATGTGGTACGGCCAGACGGAACAGCATTACCGCGAGGTTTTCCGCATTGCTCGTGAGACGGCCGCTGCCGAGCGGGGAGTTCCCGTCGTGATGTTTTGGGACGAAGTCGATGCCATCGGCACGCATCGTGGGGAGTCGATCCACCGTATCGACGATCGCATGCTCAACGCCTTCATGGCGGAGCTGAATGGTCTTGAAGAGTGCGGCAACATCGTGATTCTGGCAGCGACCAATCGCATCGACTCAATCGATTCAGCACTACTGCGCCCGGGCCGGTTGGGCGACCTGGTCCTGCACGTCCCTGCTCCCAGAGCAAATGGCGCGCGCCAAATCCTGAGTCATTATCTCCCTATGGATGTCCCTTACGCCGCAAACGGCGAGGGCTCCGTATCGACACGAGAAGCTTTGCTCGACCTGGCGGTCGCCCAGATCTTTTCAACGGACTCCGAAACGGAGCTGGCCCACCTGATGCTGCGCGACGGCAAAAGCCGGACCGTGCGCGCTTCAGATCTGATCAGTGGGGCGCAGCTGGAGTCCATCGCGCAATCGGCGCTCGAGCGCGCTTGTGTTCGCGAGGCAGAGGGCGGTCCAGCCGGTTTGGGCAAATCCGATGTGAACGCCGCCATCGAGGAATTCTTCGCTTCCGCGGCACGGCCGCTGACGCCCCGCAACGCGCGCAGCTACGTACGCGACCTGCCGCAGGACGTCGATGTGGTCCGTGTCGACCTCGTCGAACGCAAGGTCAAGAAGGCTTATCGATACCGGGTGGAGGCCGCCTGAGATGAGCGGCGATTACCTCAGTTCAGACAGCGTCCCACTGCTCCCGCGGTTGTGCGGCGCAGATATCGAGCTGGGCAACTTCATTCGCGGGGTCGACCGGCCCGATGGAACCGGCTTCGAAGCATCGCGCGCGCTGCTCGCCGAGATCAGCGGATATCCGAAACGCCACGACGGCTATCCTGGCAATCTTTGGTCGATTGCGAAGAGCAGGATCGATTCCGGTGTGAGAGGCGATACGGGGGATTGGGCGTCGACCCGGTCATACGGCGTCAACTTTCAGGATGTTGGCCGGCGTTTCCTGGCCAGCAACGGTAGTTGCGCCTATATCGACCTGAACCATCTCGAGCTGGCGATTCCGGAGGTAATAAGTGCATACGACCACGTGGCGGCGTGGCATGCGATGCTGCGCATCGCGAGAGCGGCGCTCGATCAGGCCAATGCGTTCCGGGATGAGGAGAACCGCATTCAGATCCTGGTTAACAACTCAGACGGCCTGGGGAGCTCCTCATACGGAAGTCATTTGAACTTCCTCATCAGCCGGCGCACTTTCGACAGCATCTTCTGGCGAAGGTTGCATTACCTGCAGTTTCTTGCTTCCTTCCAGGTATCGGCCATACTTCTCACCGGGCAGGGAAAAGTTGGCGCAGAGAATGCCCGCAAGGAGACGTCCTATCAGATCAGCCAGCGCGCAGATTTCTTCGAGGTCGTGCAAGGAATTCAGACTACATTCAATCGTCCGATCGTAAACTCGCGCGACGAATCATTGTGCGGTAAACCTCAGATTGAAGATCCACTTGGACCGGCCCGCCTCCACGTAATCTTCTTCGACAGCGCCTTGGCTCATGGTTCAGCGTTGTTCCGAGTGGGGCTCATGCAGCTGATGCTCACCCTCATCGAACGCGACTACGTGAACCCGGGGCTGATCCTCGAAGACCCTCTGGCCGCTGTACTCGCATACAGCCACGATCCGACTCTGCGGGCGAGTGCGCGGCTTATCCATGGCGAACGTGTGACGGCTCTCGACTTGCAGAACGCCTATCTGGATTGGGTGAAGCATTACTCCGCGCAAGGTGTGTTCGATGGGGTCGTCCCCCGGGCCGAGGAAATCATCGCGCTCTGGGAAAACACGCTTATCAAGTTTGGCCATCGGGACCTGATGGCGCTTGCTCCGCGCCTCGACTGGGTTCGTAAATTGGCCCTGATCGAGCGGACAATGGAGCAGAATCCCAAACTGAATTGGAAATCACCAGAAGCCAAAGTGATCGATCACATGTACTCGAGCCTCGACAGCGACGGACTTTACTGGGCCTACGAGTCGAGCAGACAAATGGAGCGGCATGTGAGCGAGGAAGAGATTGTCCGCTTTGTCGTGGATCCTCCCTCCGACACGCGGGCATGGACGAGAGCCATGCTCCTCAGGCGTGCGGCGGAAGAAGACGTGGACGTGCATCTGGCAGACTGGGACAGCCTTACGTTCAGGATGCGAGGCTCGAACGGGTGGCCAGTCTACCGCACGATCGCTCTTCCCGACCCGCTTGCGCTTGCAAAGGTCGAAGCGGAGCCGATCTTCGACAGTAGCGAAAACTTCGCCGAGCTGCTCAACAGACTTCAAGAAATCGCGAATATCCCGCGGCCGCTCGCATTAACTTCCGCAGTGAATTGACTTACGAGGGGTGACCTATATGCGTTTT
>JASHVU010000282.1 GCA_030044455.1 Acidobacteriaceae bacterium
AAGTTTGCCCATCGGGACCTGATGGCGCTTGCTCCACGCCTCGACTGGGTTCGTAAATTGGCCCTAATCGAGCGGGCAATGGAGCAGAATCCCAAACTGGATTGGAAATCAGCCGAAGCCAAAGTGATCGATCACATGTACTCGAGCCTCGACGGCGACGGTCTCTACTGGGCCTGCGAGTCGAGCAGACAAATGGAGCGGCATGTGAGCGAGGAAGAGATTACTCACTTTGTTGTGGATCCTCCCTCCGACACGCGGGCGTGGACGAGAGCCATGCTCCTGCGGCGCGCGGCAGAAGAAGACGTGGACGTGCATCTGGCAGACTGGGACAGCCTTACGTTCAGGATGCGCGGCTCGAACGGCTGGCCAGTCTGCCGCACAGTCGCTCTTTCCGACCCGCTTGCGCTTGCAAAGGTCGAAGCGGAACCGGTCTTCGACAGCAGCGAAAACTTCGCCGAGCTGCTCAACAGACTTCAAGAAATCGCGAATATCCCGCGGCCGCTCGCATTAACTTCCGCAGTGAATTGACTTACGAGGGGTGACCTATATGCGTTTTATCGAAAGGACGAACGACGAACAACGCCGGCAGGCGCCAAGCGGCGACGCGGATTCATCAGATGCACTGGACCAGGCGCGTTCCGACTCGGACCGCATGTTGGCGGTGGGCGATGAGGCAATCCGCAGGGCTCTGGAAGGAGGAAACTCCGAGGCGTTTCTGCGTTCGGCCATGCAGCAAGGAGGTGAGTAGAACGCGCGCCCCCCACCGTGCACGGTTGGGTCGGCGCATTGCCGCTGGGGTTTACGCTTCCATATCGCCGAGCGCCTCAGCGTGCTGCAGGTGGGGATTTTCCGGGTCTTGATGCAGCGCGGACAATACCCAACAAATGGAGGTGTGGGTGCGGTGGCGGAACTCTTATTTGGAGCAGAAACGGAGTATGCGGTCGTATGGCACGGGTTCAAAAAGAAGAGGCCTGGTGAAGAGACGGCCACTGAGCTGGTGCAAAGGGCCAGGATGCAGTTGCCGCACGTGCAGGATATGTCTGCGTCGCACGGAGTGTTTCTCGGTAACGGGGCGCGGCTCTACGTCGACTGCAGGACGCATCCCGAATACTGCACGCCGGAGTGCACTGATCCCTGGGATCTCGTGCGGCAGGTCGAGGCTGGACACCGCATCCTTGCGTCCCTTGCTCTCAAGGCACGGGTGGAGGGTAAGCGCGACAAGGCAATCCTCTGCTTCCGCTCGAATGTGGACTACTCCGGCTCCTTTGCTACGTGGGCGAGTCACGAGAACTATCAGTTTAATGGCGGAACGGGCGAGCTCTCGCCGCAGTTGATTCCGCATCTGGTCACCCGACCCATCTACACCGGCGCAGGCGGCTTTCATCCCCGCTCGCGTGGTCTCGAGTTCACACTAGCGCCGCGGCTCACCTATTTCGAGCGATTGGTGGCCGACAACACTACGTCAATTCGCGGCATCTGGCACGACAAATCGGAGTCCCTGAGCGCCGGGTACCGGAGAATGCATGTCATTTGTGGCGAGAGTCTTTGTTCCCAGTTGGCCCTGTTTTTGAAGTTTGGCGTCACAGCTATCATCGTTGCAATGGCCGACGCCGGCTTAAGGCCCGGAGAAACCGTGCAACTCTCCGACCCGGTGTCGGCGCTTCAGACAGTAGTCGGCGACGTCAGTTGCACTGCGAAACTTCCCCTGAGTGACAAGCACTCTCGGACCGCGATCGAGATTCAACGCCACTACTTGGAGATGGCCGAGGCGCATATACAGGACGAATTCATGCCCTCCTGGGCAGGGGCCGTGTGCCGCCAATGGAGAGTAACCCTCGACCGGATCGAAACCGAGGGCCCTGCAGCCGTTGCCAGCACTCTTGATTGGGCGATCAAACTTTCGCTCTACAGCCATCAAGCACGAGACCTCGGGATCCGCTGGGAAGCGCTGGAAGCGTTAAACTCCCTGCTCGATCTCTCATCTCCGCAGCCGGACCTCGACCAGGATGCGGATTCACTGCTTATCGAAGAGCGTGCGCTGCGTCGGAAACTGAGGTCCGAGGAGGAATTTGACAAGCTCGAAATGCTGGCTCGCGCCCAGGACGTCGATATCGACGAACTGAAGACGCTCGCACGTCAGCGGGAGCGCATGTTTGAGATCGACATGCGGTTTGGCGAACTTGGTGCGGCTGGCCTCTTTGAGGCCATGGACAAGGCCGGCGTATTGGACCATCGAATGGTTGCAGAGGATGAAGTTGAGCGGGCGATGACACAGCCGCCGCCACACGGCCGGGCAAAGATTCGCGGGCAGGTTGTACAGAAACTGGCCGGCAACGATGAGGCCCGATGCGACTGGCAGCAGATTGTTGATCATACCAATGGGAGGGCGTTGAGCCTCTCCGATCCATTTATCAAAGAGGAAGGGCCCTGGCTTCCATTGGTCAACACGGAAATACATGATGGGCAGGTTTTCAATATCGGCACCGGATTTCAGGATTCCGGAGCAGCTTCCAGTCCTTATTCGCGAAGGCAGGACGCAGCAGATCGAATCCTCAGTGGCGATTTTGCGGGCGCCGAAGTATTGTTACGCGGGCTGCTTGAAGAGTGCTTCATGCTGCCGAGTACACGCTGCCATATGGCACGAGTTCTTGTGATGACGGATCGGGAGCCGGAAGCCCGGGATCAGATCAACCAAGCCTGGTCCATTCGCGATCACGCAGACACCTATGTTGTGCCGCGCATGTTGTTTTTTCAACTTGTATTTGCCCTGCTTGATGAGACCGATACCGCTGGAGTCATCGGACTTATGAGGACCGCTCTCCGAGAGTCTGGCGCCACTCTCGATTGGGCTATCGTGCCCATGCTCGATCATCTTCGTCCACGAATAGGCGAAGAGAACTATGAGTTCCTGAAAGTTCTTGCCAAAGTGCTCAGCGGCTCAGAACAAGTGCTCGAACTCGAAGAATTTCCCCAATGGCGAATCGCCGCATTCAACTAGAATCAGTCTCGCTAATGTATCTGAGGAATGACGAGGCCACGAATATGGAACTATTATGAGTCCCCTGCTCTAACCGTTGAGCTACAGGCCCGGCTTTATCAACATCTTATTATATATCAATAGATTATGAGTGAATTCGTCGAATCCGCCGGCGGCTCGATTTTGTCCGGCATCGGTTCTGGTGCCGGTTGCTTTTCTCGCTATTGGCAACGGCAGTCCATCAACGCTTACTAATACGGTAGCAAAGTCGCCACTCCATGGTTCAATGAAGGTCCGCTGGTATTTGCCCACTATTTGACCCTTGGACACACACGGCGCGCTTTACGGCAATTCCTGAGTTGGTGTGTGCTTTCCGGGATTTGCTCAAGGTCGCCGCTGATTGTTGTCGCGCCGACTCAAGTACTAGGCCTACGGGATATGACTACTCAGGAATTGCGATAGCGCTAAAAAGCGATCTGAATATGCGCGGCCAGTCATTCCTTGTAGCACTTCGAGACGCCGCCGAATTCCATGCTCCTTCAATACCAGTTTGCCTCAAATCAGCTGGTACTGAATTTGCTGGGCATTCCAGGGGAACATAACCACGAGTACGCTTCTGTCGATTGCCGTTTCGTAGAACGATACCAAATTCGATGGGGGTTTCAACCGTTTGATCGGTGCTCGTGCATTGCATTGCTCTCGTATACTTGCTGCTATGTTCTGGCGAACCCGAACGGCGGCACTTGTAATGCTGTTCGCAGTTGCACTTTCCACGTTGGCCTCTTCTCAGTCCGCAAGCTCCGCAACCGGGGAGCCAGGCATGCAGGCGCCGCAGTATGACGCTGAAAAGCGGCCCATCACTGCGGGCGGGTTTGTGAAGTCGGGACCGGTGATCTTTGAGGACGTTTCAGAACAGGCGGGCCTGACCAAGTGGACTCACACCATGGGGACGCCGGTCAAGGCATACCTGGTTGAGACCAAGGGCTCCGGCGTGGGGCTGATCGACTACGACAACAGTGGATGGTTGTCAATTTACGTGGTGAATGGTTCGACCGTGGACGCCCTGACCGGCAAGGTGACGCCGCCGCACGCTGCGCTCTTCCGCAACAACCACGACGGTACATTTACCGATGTGGCCGCAAAGGCCGGCGTGACCAACGACCGCTGGGGCACTGGCGTAGCCATTGCGGACTTTGACAACGACGGGTGGCCCGACATTTATGTGTCAAACGTGGGGAAGAACCGGCTCTACCGCAACAATCACGACGGCACATTTACCGATGTGGCTGAAAAGGCCGGCGTCGAGTTGGGCAACTGGTCAAGCAGCGCGACCTGGGGCGACTACGACGGTGACGGGCGGCTGGATTTATTTGTAGCCGGATACCTGCACTGGGATTGGAACAACCTGCCCGCGGCGGCCGGCGCCAGCACCAATGCATTCTGCACGTTTCGCGGCGAGGCTGTAGCTTGCGGACCGCGGGGATTGAAGGGCGAACCGGATCACCTTTTCCATAACAATGGCGATGGGACGTTTACCGATGTGAGCGAGAAGGCCGGCGTGGCAGACAAGCCGGGCTATTACGGGTTGGGCGCGCTGTTTGTGGACATTAACAATGATGGCAAGCCGGACCTGCTGGTGGGCAACGACTCGACTCCAAATTATCTGTATATCAACAAGGGTGACGGGACCTTTGACGATGTGAGTTACGCCTCGGGTTATGCAGTGAACGAGGAGGGGCGCGAGGCGGCCACGATGGGGATTGCGGTGGGCGATTACCAGAACAATGGATTGCTGGCGATCTTCGACACAACTTTCTCAGACGATTACAAGCCTTTCTATCGCAACGAGGGCAATGCGAACTTTGACGATGTGAGCCACCAGGTGGGACTGGGCGATGTTACGGTCCCGTTCCTGAGCTTTGGCGACGCGTTTCTCGATTACGACAACGATGGATGGAAAGACCTGCTGATGTCGGATGGACATGTGTATCCGCAGGCCGACAAGTATCCGTCGTGGGGCACTAGCTGGAAGGAACGGCCGATGCTATTTCATAACCTTGGCGGCAAGACCTTTGAGACTGTGCCGGCGGTTGAAGGCACCGGTCTGGCAGACGTGATCGCAGGGCGCGGCATGGCGGTGGGCGACTTGTTCAACAACGGCAAGCTGGATGCGGTGATCAACGTGATGGATGGACACCCGGTGCTGCTGCGCAATGTTTCGCCCGATCATAACCACTGGCTTGAATTAAAGCTCGTGGGTGGGCCGAAGAGTCCGCGCGATGCCGTGGGCGCCACGGTTTACCTGACGGCCAACGGCATGAGGCAGCGCGAGGACGTTTTGAGCGGAGGAAGTTATCTCTCCACGAACGACCCTCGCCCGCACTTCGGTCTCGGACAGGCGGCGAAGGTAGACGATATTGAGGTTCACTGGCCGAGCGGCAAGGTGGAGCACTTTAAAGTGCCCGGCGTAGACCGGATCGTGACGATCAAAGAGGGAACGGGGAAGTAGCTGGGAGTAGCGCCGCGCTCCAGCGCGGTTGTGCAGCCGGTTTCCAAACCGGCTGTAACGTGGGTCTCCAGACCCACGCCCCTGCCGCCCTGTCATCCTGACACTGAGCGTAGAGAAGTGGGAAGGATCCGCGGTTGCCTTTGCGAAGTTTCCAGTGCCGTTGCTTGCCGGCTGGCGACAATCCTACCGTAGCGGCGGCGTCAGAGTACGGGGCATTGGGAATCCGGCAGATCAGTTGGGTTCACCAGCAGCCTGATTTCGAATTTACATTCCTTGCTACCACAGCGAAGTTCCGAAGGCTGCTGAAAAGCTCTAGTCGGGGTCGCTATTAGTCGGTATTTGCCTGCTCTTACCGAATCGAAGCCGAATTGTCCGTCACGATCTGTTTTAGTCTTTTGTACGACGGATTGCTTTGTTGCGGAGATGTACAGACGTAGTTCGACCGGCGAGTTCTGAAATGGTGCCCCACTTTGATCGATCAGCCGACCAGAGATTTTCGCATCCTGCTGGAGCACGAGATTCGGACTGACCGTTTGCTTATCGCAATAATGGGGATCAGGTGGGCCAGACCCGACCTCCACGAGTTGGCATCTCGCGGTAGTTGTCGCCACGAGCAGGCAGACAAGAGCGATCCTCATTTTTATGACCCCGAACGATTTCATCTCATTCGATGGATTGGCGCGGGAGTCTCAGTGAATCACCACCGACCCGCGATGTTTGCAACCGCACGATCGCCGCAGCACAATCTCCACCGGCAACACGATGCGATTGCCGGTTTTCGGAATTTCGCCGCGCGCAATTCGGTCGAAAAGAAGGCTGGCTGCGACGCGCCCTATTTCCTGCGCCGGCTGACGGACCACGGTAAGAGGCGGAGAACAGAATTCGGCCAGATCGAAGTCATCGAAACAGGCAAAGGCCAGATCGTTCGGCATCTTCACGCCGAGTGTAAACAGGGCGGTGAGGACATAGCGCGTGGCCAGCGTATTTGAAGTGAATACGGCAGTTGGAGTTTTCGGTCCCCGGAGCTTCGATTCCACAGCTCTCAAAGTATCTTCCTGCGAATCGCATCCGAAAAACGCGTCTTCTTCAAGGCCGGCGTCCTGCAGAGCCTTGCGGTAGCCGAGAAAGCGCGCATTGATTGTGAACAGGCTTCGGCTCAGTCCCATAAATGCGATCCGCTTGTGCCCGTGCTCGATGAGATGTTCGACAATGCGACGCGCGCCGCCCGTGTTTTGAACGGTGACCGCGTCAAGCGTGGGGTCGGCGACAGGGCGATCAAAAACCACCACAGGTGTTTTGCCAAAGAGTGGACGCGTGATGCGCGACTCGTTGAATCGCGCCGGAATCGCCACCACGCCATCCACGTGGCGTTCGAGCATTCGCTCCACCTCTACGAATTCCTTTTCGGTGTCTTCATTTGAGGTGGTGATGATAACCGAGTATCCGTGCTCATTGGCCACGGTAGTGACCGAGTGCACGCAGTTGGCGAAGAACGGGTCATAGAGATAAGGAATGATGAGCCCGATCGTTCGGCTGCGTTGGCCGCGAAACGCGCGTGCCAGCTCGTTAGGTCGGTAATTGAGCTCGTTAATTGCAGACTGCACACGCTGCGCCGTCTCTGAAGATACGGCCACGCTCCCACTGAGGAAGCGCGAGACCGTCATGGTGCCCACGCCCGCCAATCGCGCCACATCGCTCATGGTTGGCTTTGCGGAGACTCGACCGTTACGCCGGCTGGGAGCTATTTTGCCCTGTGCCAAGTGGTCCTTCGACTCAGACAATCTATTTGCGCTCCTGATTCAATTCAACTCATCGCGCCTGACCAAAATAGCAGTCCCCAAATCATGCGGGTCAAAGGTTGCCCGCATTTATTTGTCCCACTTACGATACTCCACTAATGCCATGCTCGCGGAGACTTATCTTGACTTCAACTTCTTGTTCGCTTGCAGGATAAGACGGTAAGCAACGGAAACGGTACGAGGGCGAATCTTACAATGCGAAATTCTGAGCGTTGCTCGCCAATTTGAATGAGTTCTTAGTAATCAGATTGAATGAATTTCGATGAATGAACGCAATTGCCTCAGAAGCTGCGCCGGCAAACTACCGGGATTGACCCGCTGTTCCGCTGTGCTCGTAGCGCTCGAGATCTGCGCGAAGCTTCTCAGCCAGTTTGTCGTCGTGCCCCTGAACCGCAAGATCCAGCGCCTGGCGCTCGGATGCAACGGCCTCGGAAAAACGTCCCAGGTGGTCGTATGTATTCGCCAGCTCAGAGAGGCACTGCGAGTTTTTGCCTGCGCTCAGCTCCACGGCTTTCTGCAAAGGAGCCAGAGCGCCCGCGAAGTCTCCCCGCGATTCCAACACGTAACCAAGATTGTAGCGATACTCCGTTGACTTTGGGTCGAGTTCAATTGCTTTTTGAAACTGTCCAATCGCCTCGTCCATTCGATTCATCTTGGCCAGAGCCAGGCCGAAATGATTGTGGCCAATCGGAAACTCGGGGGCCATCTCGACAGCCTTATGGAGAGCGTCGTATCCCTCGTCCGTGTGACCGGAATCGAACAGCACCATCCCCATGTCGGTCTCGGCCGACCCGTCCGTGGGGTCGATTGCCAGCGCTTTGCGCCACGCGTCGATCGCCTCATCGGTGTGTCCATTCAGGTCTTGTGATACCGCCAGATGATCGAACCAGGACGCATTGGTCGTGTTGAGTTCGCATGCCCTCCGATAATGCGCAAGCGCATCCTCTTCCTGATCGTTGGCGCTGAGAGCGGTAGCCATGGCGTAATGCGCCAGTGGGTCGTCAGGGTCGCGGTCGAGAGCCGCCTGCAAATCCTTTATTGCCTCGGGCATCTGGTTCTTTTCCATGAATTCGTAGGCTTCAGTAAATAGCCGGTAGAACTCAGTGGCCTGCGGGTCGATCTTCTCCATGCCGTCGACCGGAATGTTGACGAATTCGGGGATATTCACCGCGCGGTTGGCTG
>JASHVU010000283.1 GCA_030044455.1 Acidobacteriaceae bacterium
CGCAATCAGCAGAACGAGAACATCGTGAGGGCGGTCAACCCTGCTCTCATCACGGCAGCCAACGCAAACTCGCCTGATCTGCCTTCGGTCGACGAAGCATTCGGCAATCCCACGTCGCGGCTCGACATCAGCCCGCGCGTCGATCTGCAACTTGGCTCGGCAAACACCCTCACCATCCGCGAAACTTACAATCGGTCGGCAAGCACCAACAGCATTGGTAGTAACGGACTCACTCTCCCGGCATATGCAACCAACAGCACCAACCAGGAAAACGCCTTACAAGTCTCTGACAGTCTGGTACTGAGCAGGAACCTGGTCGACGACATCCGCTTCCAGTACCGGCGAATCCGGGACTCGTCGGCAGCAGTATCAAATCTGCCGTCTTATACGCTGCAGGAGCAGTTTTCGGCGGGGGGCAATCCCGAGCAAAGCTCGCAGGACCACGAAGACGATCTCGAGCTGCAGAATTACTTTTCAGGAGTCGAGGGCGCGCACTCGCTCAACTTCGGGGCCAGGCTGCGCGCCTATCCCGATGTAAACACCACGACCAGCGGCAGCAATGGGGCATACATCTTCTCAAGCGCCCCGTCATTCGTAGGCTGCTATCAAACACCACAGGGCGCCGCTCCGCCGTCAACATGCGTTCCGCAGCAATACACCTACACAAAAATCGTCAACCCCAAGGCCAGCGTAACGCTGTTCGACGCTGCGCTGTTCTATCAGGATGACTGGAAAGTGAACCCCCGGTTCACATTGAGCTATGGCTTGCGCTGGGAGACGCAGAACTGGATTAGCGATAAGGACGATTGGGCTCCGCGCCTGAGCATGGCTTACGCATTAGACAAGGGCTCAGGCAAAAGCCCGGCCAAGACGGTCTTGCGTGCGGGGTATGGATGGTTTTATCAGCGCTTCACGGTAGCCAACGGGTTTGGCGCGAGTTCTCCGTACGTCATCAACACGATTCACGAGAACGGCGTGAATGAGCAGCAATTCATTCAGACGTCGGGTATCGTATTCAACCAATACACCACAACGCCCCTCTCGGCCAGCACATCGGGCAGCACGACGGGAAGGAACGCCCCAACAATTTATTCCATTGCTCCAAACTTCCACGCGGCCAACGACATGGAAGGGGCCGTTGGCGTGGACCGCCAGATTACGAAGTTGATCACCGGCAATGTGACCTACGTCTACTCGCAGGGCGTACATCAGTTTTTTACCGATAATTTGAGCGCTGCGCCGGAGTTTCCGCTGGCCAATGCCGATAGCGATACTTACCCCGCCTTCGCTCCCGCCGCTCCAGCTACAAACAACCTGCAGTACCAATCGGGCGGCTTCTATCGCGAGCACCAGGTTATGGCCACGGTGCGCGCGACATACGCAAGATTCAGCTTTGTCGCCAATTACACGTACTCCAACGCGCACGGCGACACCGGCGGCGTAGGCTCGGTACCCTCCGTTTCCAGCGATCCTGGACTGGATTTCGGGCGAACCGATTTTGACGTGCCTCACCGTTTCATGTTGTTCGGCAACTTTACGCTTCCGTGGCAGGTGTCGCTCTCGCCCATGGTGGTAGCGAATTCGGGCTCGCCGTTCAACATTACGTCGGGGAGCGACTTGACTGGTAACAACCAGTTCAACGGGCGTCCGACCTACGCGGCGAGCTGCTCTGAACCCAACGCCATCAGCACCAAATGGGGCTGCTTCGATTCCGAACCGTACGGAACTGAGAATCCCGCTGCCGGCACTCCAATTGAACCTTACGCGGCAAACGAGAAGATCGCGCCACCCGGTTTGGGGACCGGGCCAGACAACGTAAGCGTGAACATGCGGGTGAGCAAGGTAATCGGAATCGGGCCAAAAACCGAAGGCGGCGAGCAGGGCGGAGGTGGAGGGCATGGCGGCTGGCACGGTGGACCGCCGGGATTAGGCGGTGGCCTGAGCGGCAGCCGCGGTGGCCCTGGACGGCTCGACCAAAGCGTGTCAAACAGGTATAACCTGACACTTTCAATGTGGGGCTCAAATATTCTCAATCACGAGAATCTCGGTACTCCCAACGGCGCGCTCTCAGCACCCACACTGTTCGGAAAATCGCAAACGCTGGCCGGAGGATTCTTTTCTTCGCCGACGGCGGGCAACAGGAACATTTCGATTCAAGCGACGTTCAATTTCTAAAAAACGAGGCGCAACACCCTTTTTCGGCGTCTTACTGGCCACACGCCTGAGGGTGCCCCGTGTCCCGATTCTGGGACCCGAGATAGCACACATTGCCGTTTCAGTAACCCGCTCCGGTTACCTCCTCATAACTCCAATGATTCCTTCCGTGATGTTCTAGACCCCAAGGCCGTTCTTGACCATCCCCTCCCGCTGCCATAATGGCCTATGGCCAATCCGCAGCATTTAGACAAGTTGCAGGAGGGCGTCGAAGCCTGGAATCAGTGGCGACGCGAGAATCCTGGAATTCGGCCGAACCTCCGCGAGGCGGACCTGAGCCGGTGGGACCTAGGCGGTGCAAATCTGTCCGGCGCACACCTGGGCGAGGTAAACCTGTTTAGCTCGAACCTCAGCGGCAGCGACCTCAGAAGGGCGAACCTGGTTGGAGTTGACCTGGGCGAAGCGGATCTCAACGGCGCCGATCTGACCGGCGCATGGGCGGCGAGAGCTCTGTTCGTCAATCTTGATCTGAGAGGCGTAAAGGGATTGGATGCCGTTGTTCATAGTGGTCCTTCCACCGTCGGCATCGACACGATCTACAAATCCAACGGCACGATTCCCGCTTCTTTTCTGCGTGGCTGCGGCGTTCCCGAGGCTCTTATTACCTACATCCCCTCTCTGGTTGCTGCGCAAGCCGGCATCGAGTACAACTCGCTTTTCATCTGTTACGCGACGGAGGACCATGAATTCGCCGAGCGCCTCTCTGTCGATTTAGAGGCAAACGGTTTTCGCTGCTGGTTTATCCCGCACAATATGCACAGCGATGAGTGCATGCCAGACCATATGGATCACGCTATCCAAATGCAGGAAAGACGGCTGCTCATTCTTTCAAAAAACAGCATGAACAGCCACTGGGCAAAAGAAGAAGTCGAAAAAGCATACAACCGCGGCGTGAAAGAAAACCGCCGTGTGCTTTACCCCGTCAGCATTTGTCCTCTCGAAGAACTCGCGGAGTGGGATGAGATCGACCCTGGCATCGGTAAAGAGTCCGCTCTTGAAATCCGCGGTTACTTTATCCCCAACTTCAGCAACTGGCCCGATAGCTACTCCTACCGGCAAGTGTTCAACGAATTCCTCCGCGACCTGCATAGAAACGCCACGCGCGAGCGCTCCTCCGCCGCTCTCAATTCTCTTGTGGAGCAGGCAGTAGCTTGAAGCCGCAAGCAATTATCAATTGACGTTCTCCTGATCTCTGTTGTCCCAACGATTCG
>JASHVU010000284.1 GCA_030044455.1 Acidobacteriaceae bacterium
TTCCACTCCTCGATCACCGGCGCGGGATCTTCCGCAAAAATTTCTTCCGGCTTCGGAAACAGCGCCAGGTGCACGCTCGCCTCGCGGCCTTCCACCTTGGGCAGATACTCCCACACCTCATCGGCGGTGAAGCTCATGATGGGCGCGACGAGTCGGACGAGAGCGTCGGTGATTTTATAGAGGACGGTTTGGGCAGAGAGTCGCTGCCGGCTGGTGGGCGCGAAGGTGTACATGCGGTCTTTGAGCACGTCGAGATAAAAGGCGCTCAGGTCGACGATGGCGAATTCGTTCACCGCCTGGTAAACGCGATGAAACTCAAATGCCTCGTACCAGCCGAGAATCTTTTCGGCAAGGTCTCGCGTCTTGGCCAGCATGTATCGATCGAGGGGCAAGAGCTCAGCTTCCGCGATGCTGTCTGTTGCAGGATTGAACTTGCCTTCGATGCCGAATGCGGGCAGCGAGTGCCGCAGATTCCCCAGCAAGAACCGAAACGTATTGCGCAGCTTCTTGTAGAGTTCGGCGCAGCGGGCCATCAGGTTCTCGCTCGCTGCCATGTCCTCTCTGAAGTCGACGCTCGCAACCCACAGCCGAACGATCTCGCCGCCCATGCGGTTAGCAATATCGACAGGATCGACTCCATTGCCGAGCGACTTTGACATGGCGCGGCCCTGCTCATCGAGCGTCCAGCCGGCAGTGGCCACATGCGAGTAAGACGCGCGGCCGCGAAGCGCAACTGATGTCAGCAGGGAAGAGTGGAACCAGCCGCGGTGCTGGTCACCGCCTTCGAGGTACAGGCACTCCGTGCCTTTTCCCTCTTGGAATGACCTGTAGGCCGGGCTCAGGTCGGGGTCCGCTTCGCACACCGCCATCCAGCTCACGCCCGAGTCGAACCACACGTCGAGAATGTCGGTCTCTTTGCGGAACGACGTCTCGCCGCAGTGTTGGCACTTCGAACCATGCGGAAGAAGTGAAAGCACGGGACTGCTGTGCCAGGCCTCAGCGCCCTCGAGGTCAAAGAGCTCGACGATTCTCCTGTTCAGCTCCGCATCGATGACCGGCCGGCTGCAGCCTTCGCACATAAATACGGCTATGGGCACACCCCAGATGCGCTGGCGGCTGATGCACCAGTCGGGCCTCGTGGCAATCATGTTGGTGATGCGCTCCTTGCCCCACGCCGGATCCCACTTCACCTTGTCGATCTCGTCGATCGCGAGTTGCCGGTACGTTGTTTCAGTCCTATCGGCGCGCTTCATCGGAGTTTCAAGCGAAATGAACCACTGCTCCGTCGCCCTGAAGATGACCGGATGATGGCAGCGCCAGCAGTGCGGGTAGGAGTGTTCGAGCGGGCCGCCGCCCATCAGAGCGCCGCGCTCTTCAAGCATGGCCACGATCACCGGGTTGGCCTTCCACACGGTCAGGCCGTCGTAGGCCGGTGGCTGGGCCAGATGCCACGCCGCGGGATCGACATGAATGTGTCCGCCGGCATCGACGCGGCAGGTGGGGTCGAGCCCGTATTTCAGGCCGGTGTAAAAGTCATCGGCGCCGTGCGCGGGTGCGGTGTGGACGGCGCCGGTGCCGGTGTCGGCAGTAACGTAAGTTGCCAGTACTCCCAGAACCGTGCGGTCGAGGAACGGGTGCTGGAAGGTGGTTCGCTCTAAGACGCTGCCCTTGAACCGTGCTACCTCGACCGCGGATTCAAGTTTGCAAGCGGTTTTGACTGCATCTGCGAGAGCGGCGGCAACGATGTAGAACTCGCGGGCATTGTTCTGGAGCAGAACATAGTCAAAATCCGGATGGAAGGCAATGGCTAGCGATGCCGGTAATGTCCATGGTGTGGTAGTCCAGATTACGGCATAGACTTCAATGTCCTCGTCCTGTCCGAGGAGCAAGAGATCAAGAACACTCGGATCGCTCGTCAGCTTGTACCGTACGTACACGCTCGGGCTGGTGTGGTTTTCGTATTCCACCTCAGCTTCAGCCAGCGCCGTCCGGTCGTGGATGCACCAGTAGACCGGCTTCAGGCCGCGATAAACGAAGCCTCCCTCCAAAAAGCCGTAAAACGCTTCCAAAGTCCTGGCCTCGTAAGAACGAGCCATGGTTTTGTAGGGGTTCTGCCAGCGGCCCAGGCAGCCGATGCGCTCGAATTGCTCAGTTTGCAGGTCAACATACTTTTGCGCGTATGCGCGGCATGCATCCAATACCGCAGGAGCCGGCATCTCCAGTTTCTTGCGGCCAAGTTTTTCATCGACCTTGATCTCAATGGGCAGGCCGTGACAGTCGAACCCCGGAACGTAAGGAGCGTCGAAGCCGGCCATGGACTTGGACTTGACCACAAAGTCTTTGAGCCCCTTGTTCAGGGCATGACCTAGGTGAATGGGACCGTTGGCGTAGGGAGGGCCGTCGTGGAGCAGATAGGCCGGGCGGCCGAGGCGAGCCCTGCGCAGCTCCTCGTAAAGGCCCAGAGACTTCCAGCGGGCCAGCCGAAGCGGCTCATTGTGGGGCAGATTCGCCTTCATCGGGAAGGCCGTCTGCGGGAGGGTAAGCGTCGCCTTCAACTCCGGCGAAGAGGGCATCGTAACTCCATTACTTATGGCAGATTTGGTCAAACTCCAGTTTAAACTTTCTGGTGGAGAATTTTGCGAGACGGAGATAATCGGGTAACAAATCAGGTGGCCTTGGCGTCTATTATTTATGGGAACTCAGATTGGGCAGAAATACGGGACTGCGGATTTTGAGATTCCCAACCGAGAGGATCAGAACTCCGAGACAAGTACACCCGGCTTCAAGCATAATGGATCAATCAAGGAAGATCGGGTGAGCATAGGATCGGTGAAGCTGCAGTCTGTGCATGCGGGAACCACTGAGCCAGCAATGAATATGGGAAACGATCTACTCACACAGACAGAGACGAGCGCAGCGCCAGATCCGGTTGAGAGCCACCAGCTCGACGCCTTCCTGGGCAAGGCGTTTGACGAGAAGCCGCTGTGGACGGATCTCTACGAGAGCGTCCGCGACGTCTTTTTCCCACCCAAGCTTCCCCCTCTTGAGCTCACATCGACTCCGATCCCGGTGCCTGACCGCATGGCAGTCAAGCGGAACCCCTGGGCGATCGGGATTTCAACTACGGTCAATGGGATCATTCTGGCACTGGTGCTGTATTTCGGGGTGCGGCAGGTCATCAAGGCCGTTGCGCCGATGAATTTGACCAGTATCGATGTGGGCGACTTTAAGGCGCTTCCCAAACCGGATAAGGCCGGAGGCGGCGGCGGCGGCGGCGACCGCAGTATGCTGCAGGCCAGTAAGGGCAAGCTGCCCAAGTTGGAGCAGCAGCCGGTTGTCCCGCCCCAGGTGCAGGAGCTGGAGAAGCCCAAGATCCCGATGCTGCCGGCCATCGACGTACAGAAGAACATTCAACTGCCCGATAACCCCACCATGCCCGTCATCGGCATGAAGAGCTCAAGCAACATCGTGCTATCGAACGGCACCGGCAGCGGGGGTGGCATGGGCACCGGCAGCGGTGGCGGACTGGGCTCGGGCAGCGGTGACGGCTTTGGGCCTGGCTATGGCGGCAATGTTGGCGGAGGGCTCTATCACATCGGCGGCGGCGTTGCGGCCCCGGTGCTGCTTCACCAGGTCGATCCCGAGTTCAGTGACGAAGCGCGGCGCGCCAAGTATCAGGGCATTTGCCTGATCTCGATCATTGTCGACACCAATGGCAATCCCCAGAACCCCAGGGTGATCAGGCCGTTGGGCAT
>JASHVU010000020.1 GCA_030044455.1 Acidobacteriaceae bacterium
CCCTCGTTGCGGAAGTTGCGATTGATCTCGTAAACGCGGTCGAGACCGCCGACCACCAGGCGCTTCAAATAAAGCTCGGGCGCAATGCGCAAGTAGAGGTCCATGTCGAGCGCATTGTGGTGGGTGGTAAATGGCCGCGCCGCTGCGCCGCCGGCGACCTGCTGCATCATCGGCGTTTCCACTTCAAGGTAGCCGCGGCTGTCAAAGAACGTCCGCAACGCGCGCAGCACCTTGGCGCGTTTGACAAACACTTCGCGGCTGTCGAGATTCGTAAACAGGTCGACGTAGCGCTGTCGGTAGCGCAGCTCAACGTCGGCCAGCCCGTGATACTTCTCCGGCAGCGACAGCATGGCCTTGGCCAGAAACGTCAGCCGTTCGACGTGGACTGAAAGCTCTCCCGTCCGCGTGCGGAACAGGTAGCCTGCCACGCCGATATGATCGCCGAGGTCGAGCAACTTGTAGAGAGCCCAGCCTTGCTCGCCCACGGCATCGAGCCGCACGTAGACCTGCAGCTTCTTGCCTTCCTGCAGCAAAGTCGCAAATCCGGCCTTGCCCATCAGGCGAATGGCAATGATGCGCCCGGCCAGGGCGACAGTGGTGCGATTAGCCTCGAGCTCTTCGCTGGTCGCCGCGTCCCACCTCTCGCGCACCTGGGGAATGGTGTGCGTGAAAGGGAACTGGTTGGGGTAGGCGGCCTGCCCCAGCTTCTCAATTTCTTCAAGTTTTGCCTTGCGCAGGTTGAATAATTCCTGCTCAAATTCCGATTCGAACACGCTTGATCCTTTAGCAGAACTTGGATGGATGGTCCAACGGCCAGTATATCGCTGTGCAGGATTCTGACCGCGTGAGGAAGCGTGTTGATTCGACTTCGTGAGGGCGCGCGGATCGTCGATAATCACAAGGGATGCCTTACCATCGTCCCATTCCGGACTCGAACCCGCGCAAAAAAGGCTCCGCGCTGGTTGACTCGATGGTCCAGGCCGAGAAGATGATCCAGATTGCGCTGCTGCTGCCTTGCGCGGCATTCATCGGCTGGCTGGGCGGTGCCTGGCTCGACCACGTGTTTCACCAGACGTGGATCACGACCGCAGGGGTCGTATTCGGCATCCTGGCGGGGCTGGTCGGGGCGGTCCGGCTCACGATTGCGATGGCGGGCGGGCAAATTACCCCAAAGAACGGCGCCAAGGGCGATGACAACCAATGACGAAAGAAACGCAACGGACTGCCCAGGGCGCAATGCCAGACCCTGATGCGATGCTGAAGCGCGCCTTCAGAAACATCGTAGTTTTTGGTGTGGCCGCTTGCGTGGTGCTGTGGAAGGCATCGGGCTGGAGAGACGCTGCCATGCTTGCGGCCGGTACGGCGATTTCGGCCGCCAGTACGTACGAGTGGAGGCGGTTGGTGCGGTTTATCAACGCAAAGCTGGACAACCACGAGGCGCCCAGGGGAACGGCGATCGCGGTCCTCTTCTTTGTCCTCCGGCTGATCGTCTTCGGGGGGGTCATTTATGTTAGCCTGAAGTATATTCAGGGCTCGGCAATCGCTCTTCTTTGCGGCCTTGGCCTCGCGCTTTTGGCCATGGTCTGGGAAGGAATTCGCCTGATCCGGGGTTGAAATACCCAAGCCGGCGGCGACGATTCGGGCCCATGAACGAAGAGATCAAGATACGAAAAGAATCGATTCGAGATGTTCATTCAACGCCTGATTACTCATTATGTGAATCTGATCTTTGGCGGCGCTGCCCTCTGGCTGATGCACCTGGTGGGCTTTCATCCGGCCGATGTGTCCGCGCCCATCAATGGCACTTTTTCGTTGGAGCTTCTGGTTGCGGTCGCCCTCATTTGCTTTTTCATTGCTGTCAGGCTGACGCTTTCCGTCGAGAAGCCCAGGGCGGCCCAGCAGATTGCCGAAATCATCCACGAGTTTACCGGCGGCCAGGCCGAACAGGTGATCGGACATGGCTACCAGCGATTCCAGAGCTTCATTACGTGTGTCCTGCTTTTTGTCGTGCTCAATAATCTGCTTGGCCTGATACCCGGCGTAGTGACGCCGACGAGTATGCCGGCTGTCCCGTTCGGTATCGCGGTGCTGGCGTTCCTTTACTACAACTACCACGGCGTTCGAGCGAACGGCCCGCTCGGCTACCTCAAGCAGTTTGCAGGGCCAGTATGGTGGATGTCGTGGCTGCTGTTCCCGGTGGAGATTATTTCGCACCTGGCGCGCATGATGTCGCTTACCATCCGACTTTACGCCAACATGCTGGCCAGCGATCTATTGATTTCGATCTCGTTTTCGATGATGCCGCTGTTGGCCCCGCTCCCATTTCTTGGCCTGCACGCCTTCGTCTCTTTGGTTCAGGCTTATGTTTTCACGCTGTTGTCGATGATCTACATCGGCATGGCAGTTGCGCACGACCACTAAGAGCATCTCCCGGCTGTTAGCTTTCAGCTATCAGCCTCGAGGTGCGAGTGCCCATGATCGTTGGTCAGGGCCGAGTCAGTCAGTCGGCCAACAAAAAGCTGAAAGCTGACGGCTGAGAGCTGACTGCTGAAAAGATTCCGCCGGAGAGCGCTTCCGCTCCGGGTAAATCGGATGGGTTGCGAGTGTGAGGAGGTCAGCACGGTGAACCTCAACCACCCACTGGCAGCTAATACTTAGGGAAGCTGGAGAACTATGCGGAAACTTCAATATGTGCTTATGGCCCTGGCGGCGCTGTGCTTTGCCGTTCCGGCATTTGCTGACGGCGGCTCGCCGGTAATGAACATGGCTCCCATCGGCGTCGGGCTGGGCATGGGATTGGCGGCCGGCCTGTGCGGTCTCGGCCAGGGACGTGCCGTTGGCTCGACCACCGAGGCATTGGCGCGCAACCCGGGAACCCGCCCTGCACTGATGACATTCATGATCATCGGTCTGGCGTTCATTGAGTCACTTACGCTGTTCACCTTCGCTATGGTCTACTTAAAGATTCAGTAGACGGCGAATAGGACCAGACCAAGAGCGGCCGTATCTCAAGGATGCCGCCGCTCTTCTGCCTGGAGAAGCCGCAAAAAGTCCCCGAAAAGGTCGCATTTGAAGAGTGTCCCTACTTCGAAGTGCTTAGCAGCATTTGGATCGCCTGCTGGTAGCCCATCCCTGGCGGGACTGGCGTGAATCCGGTTTCGTCTTCGGTGGTGTCGAAGATGCGGGTTTTGAAGACCACTCGGCCGCTCATTTCCATCTGGAAGTGGACGGTGCGCCATTGATTGCCGCCCACGTCGGCTTGGTCGATCGTGATCCAGCCACCCTTTTTCAGCCGCCCCAGAATGCCCCAGCCGAAATCCACATCCTGGTCAAGATGGCCGTCGAGGCGCGTCACGCGCCCTTTTGCGGCGTCGATTAAGATCTGGCCACTCATCTGGCTGAGAGCCATCGTTTCGAGGTCGGGCGCTGAGAAATCGGGGTTCGGCTTGAAGGTGAATTCCTGAAGCATGCCCGACGGTGAGTCAGCCGGTCCAGCGTATTGGTAGGTAAATGCATAGGGCAGCGCGCGGAGCACTTTGAGCGCACGCGCCGTGTCGGCATCCTCAGCTTGTTTGCGATGATGCTGCAGGCCCGGGTTACGGGAGAGCGCATCGAGTCGTGCTTCTTCCTGCTGCTCGGCTGCGGGGGAAAGAACTTTATCGAAGGCCGCGGTCAGGCGGGCCACTTCTCCATCTTTGGTTTCGACAATTTGCTTGGTAGTGGTCAAGCGCGGGCTGACTTTATGCAGTGTGTAGCGCATGGGATGTGAAGAGTCCTGCGCGGCACGCAATTCATTGGCCAGCGCGCGATTGACAAGGGACTGAGCCTCTGCGGTCGAAAGGGAGCCAGCCGCAGGCTGCGCTCCCGCGACGGTAACGCCAGCCAGCAAACAGGAAAGCGGAATAAGCCTGAGGACAGATCCACGGGCAGCAGCTTCAGCAGCTGTTCGGTTTTGAGTCTGTCCCATTTCCCTATTAGACAATCAAGCCCCCTGATCGGATGCACTGGTTCGCGCATGACGAGCGGGTAGCTGCTATAGTTCGGGCAGGGCCAACAATCGCGACGGATGGCAGCGGTGGCAGAAAATCTTCAGCCGCACCTGCGGGCCAGGCGGCCGGCTGATTCAGTCCGGACCGCCTCCGAGAATCCCGGAAGCGACAATTCCGTGGCCAGGAGAAGGGAAATATCATGCCAGTGGAGAGTACTCCCGCACGCATCGGCAAGAGCGTGATTATTTGCGGCGAAGTGAAGGGCAGCGAGGATCTGATTGTAGACGGGCGCGTGGAAGGGACCGTGAACCTGGCCGAAAGCCGGCTGACCATTGGCCCCAGCGCCAACGTGGCAGCGGACCTGAGCGCCAAGGATGTGCTGATTCTGGGACATGTCCAGGGAAACGTAGTGGCCAGCGGCCGCGTTGAATTGCGCGCGGGATGCTCGATGGAGGGCGATATTCGCGCCCTGCGCCTGGCGGTTGAAGACAATGCCGTCTTCCGCGGCAAAGTGGATTTGACCCAGGGCGCGGGCAAACAGCACGAAGGCGCTAATGCGTCCCAGTCCGGCAGCAACTCTTAAGCAGGAGTGCTGCGTGCGGGCGCCGCTCGAGCGAAGCCAGAGTAATGGCGCCATGGCTCACATCTTCGATGATGGCTTTTTCTTAAGGAAAAAGCCACATGACGGACTTGCTTTCGGGGTACAGCTACTCTGGTTTCAATGCTGTGGCTCGCGTACCCCATTCGAGAGGGTTAAAGGTTGTTGAACTGGTTCGAGAAGAAGCAGGGTGGAGGCCCCACTGCCTCCGTTACCACCCCGGCTGGCCCCAGAGTGCCACGCCACTCCGGTGGTTGGGCCATGTTGCGCAAGAGGCTGCAGGCAGAACCTGGGTTGCGTGTGATCGACGTTGGCTTCACTTCGCCGACCAACATTAATTTTCTTACCGAACTTGGACACAGTGTTTATCTGGCCGACTTGGTACACGACGCCTGGAGCGATAACTGGCAAAGCGCAATGGACGAAGAAGGAAATCCAAAGTGGAATGTTGAAGGCTTCCTCAACCAAAGCATGAACTTTGGCGACCGTACCTTCGATGTGGTTCTGCTATGGACGGCGCTCGATTATCTGCCTGAGGCCTTCGTTGTTCCGGTCGTAATGCGTCTATCTGAAGCGATGAATCCCAGTGGCCAGGTGCTGGCGTTTTTCCACATGCGCACCCGTGGCGAGGAGACAGCCTATTGCCGCTTTCACCTGACCGACAGCGACGACGTCCAGGTGCAGATTGCGCAGCCGACGCCCATCCAACGCGCCTTCACCAACCGCAGCATCGAGAAGCTTTTTGCGGGGTGGTCGGGTCATCGACAATTTCTGGCCAAAGATAGCGTCAGCGAAGTGATCATGACGCGGTGAATTGTAGCGCCGTTCTCCTGAGCGGCTGTCCTTGCGGCGTCCACGCCGCAAGCCATTAGGTTTTCTTGTCCTATTCCCACGCCACGAATTGATCTCCCGCGCATTCCCGTCCTCAGCTGCCGAATGGCAGCCACGGCTGCATTTCGATCTGCGGTGTGGGTGCCGGATTCCAGCTCGATTCGCCGAAATGCGTATCGAGCTTGTACTCGCGACGGATGGATCCGACCAGATCACCGATTCGTTTGCGGTACTCGGCGGATACGAAAGCGCCTTTTTCATATCGTCGCCGGTAGGCCTCGGCCTGGCCGGGGAAATGTTCCTCGACAAATGCGAAAAACGTGGGTTGAGAGCAAGGCTTGAGGAAGAGTGCTCCGGCAAAGAAAAACTCCGCCCCTGCGCCGGCTGCGGCACGGGCGACCGCCGCGATCGATGAGCGGGTGTCGGTGATACCGGGCATCAGCGGAGAGCAGTTTACTCCGGCCCGGATTCCGGCCTGGCGAAGCTCGGCGAGGGCCCCGATGCGCAAATCGGGTCGCGGCGCGCGCGGCTCAAGTGTGCGAGCCAGCTTGACGCTCATGGTGGTCACTGTGACGTGAACCGTGAGTGCGTGGCGTCGAGCGACCTGCTTCAGCAGGTCGAGATCGCGCACGATGAGCGTGGATTTGGATACAATCCCGATCCTGAATCCGCTGGTGCGCGCAAAAACCTCAAGCAATGAGCGGGTAATCAGCTGCTTGCGCTCGATGGGCTGGTAGGGATCGGTTGCTGTGCCCAGCGCAATGTCGGTGCCCGGCTTGAGCTTTTTCAGCTCCTGTTCGAGCAGCCACGCGGCATTCTGCTTGAAGAAGATCTTGCGCTCGAACTCTTCAGGCGAACGAAGCTCCAGGAATTCATGCGTGTAGCGGGCGTAGCAATAGCGACAGGCGAATTCGCAGCCGCGGTAGGGGTTGATGGTGTGGGTGAAGGGTAACCCGCGACGTGAAACTGTTTTGCCGAGGATGGACTTCGACGGGAGCGGGCGGTACTCCGTGAGGTGGCCGGCGGCAAGGAGCGGGGCTTGGGCTGCGGAGCGTGCCAGCGGGCCGACAGGGGAGGGTTGAAGGATGGGGAAGAGCGAATCAGTTTTCGCCATATATTCGCCTTTTGACGTAGCCTACGCTTGCTTTGGAACGGCGTCAAGCGTTACTTCTCAAGAGGCAGGCTGTACTGGACTCTCCTTCGCGTTCGAAATGAACTTAACCTTTCCCAAATCAAGGAGAAAATCATGAGCTCATCCTCAAGAACCCGCATTACCTGGCTTGGCCACGCTACCGTACTCATCCAGACACCCAAGGGAACCAACATCCTGATCGACCCATTCATCCAGAACAACCCCAAATATCCGAAGGAGTTTGAACTGCCCTCGAGACTCGACGCCATTCTGCTGACTCACGGCCACGGCGACCACATTAGCGACGCTGCGTCAACGGCCAAAAAGCATGGATCGAAGGTTGTGGCAATCTATGAACTCGCCGACTACATCGCCGGTAAGGGTGTGCAAGAGACAGTCGGCATGAACCTGGGCGGGACGGTCACCATCAACGACGCGGCGGCGACGATGGTGGACGCCAAGCACTCTTCCGGAGCGCAGGACGAGAAAGG
>JASHVU010000285.1 GCA_030044455.1 Acidobacteriaceae bacterium
AATTCTTGAGGGAATTACCGCGCCGGCGGGCTATCGCGTTCTCAAGGGATTGAAATCTCTGGGCTTCGACGCTAAAGACATCTCCGATGTACGGTATCTTGCGAAGGAGGCAATCCGCGACCAGCGGGCCGAACTTTAGGCCACACTCACGCAGTGATCGATGCAGCTCGCTCTTGCACGAATAAGCTGAAAGATAATAGCCAATGGCCCAAGGGCGCGGCCCGCCGCGCCCCACTATTACCTATTGCCTAGTGCCTATTGCCTGAGTCCCTAAGTCCCTACACAACCTCATTCCGCTTAATCACTTCCCTGTACCACTCCGCGCTCAGCTTGGGATACCGCTTCTCCGTCTTGAAGTCCACGTAGTGAATGCCGAAGCGCTTCGAGTACCCATCAGCCCACTCAAAGTTGTCCATCAGGCTCCACAGAAAGTAGCCCTTGATGGGATAACCCTCCGCCGCGGCCCGATGCAGATTCGTGATGTGGTTGCGCAGGTACATCACGCGGTCGATGTCGGCAACCTGGCCGTCCGGCGTCAGAACATCGTCTGAAGAGCAGCCATTCTCAGTAATGAACATCGCCCTGGGATGCCACAGGTCGCACACGTTGCGGATGGCCCAGTAGATGCACTCGGGGCTGATCGTGATCCACGGCGAATACATGCGCGGATATGACTTGGGGAACGGCTCAATCTTGAAACCGATCGGTGTGTCGGCAGCCGCGACATAACTGGGGTTGTACACATTGTGGCCCACAAAATCGAGCGGGCTGCCAATCGCGGCAAAATCGCCCGACTCAACCTTGGGAGCGTTCGGACCAATATGCGCCAGGTACTCGTCAATGTATTTGCCTTCCATTAGCGCCGTCAGGAACGGCGCATTCATCAATCGCGTAGCCCGCTGCGCAGCGCGAATGTGTTCCTCAGTCTCCATCACCGGCACATATACATTCGCGTTTTCGGCCAGCCCCACCTGCACTTCAGCCTTCGCGTTTGCGCGGATGGCCTGCACTCCCAGCCCATGCGCCAGGATTCCGTAATGACGGATCTGGCAGACATCCTTGAGTGGCAGCTTGAGCCCCGGCGCGAACTGGCCAATCTGGTAACCCAGGTCGGTAAAGCACACAAACTCGTTGGTGGTCATAAAGTGCTTAACGCGGTCAGAGAGCTGCTGTGCAATGTAGGCCGCATAATCGCCAAAGGCCAGGGATGTGTCGCGTGACTGCCATCCCCCGGGCAGCGCCGCGGGCAGGTCCCAGTGAAAGAGCGTTACGTAAGGAGTAATGTTGTTGGCCAACAGCTCGTCGATCACGCGGTTGTAGTAGTCCAGTCCCGCGGGATTCGGCTGGCCTTTGCCCTCAGGAAAGATGCGCGGCCATGAGATGGACATGCGGTAGGTCTCGACGCCCAGGTTCTTGAGTAACTGCACGTCGGTCTTGTAGAGGTGGTATGAGTCGTCGGCCACATCACCGGTGTCGCCGTCATGGGTCTTGCCCGGCGTATGACTGAAGACGTCCCACACCGAAGGCCCGCGTCCGCCTTCCTTGGCTCCGCCCTCAATCTGGTACGCGGCCGTGGCGCAGCCCCACAAAAATCCATCGGGAAACTTGCGGCTGGCGTCGTGACTCGCAGCGTGATCGGCGTCGCTGCCCATCTGGCCGAATGCGAACTTGGGTACTGAGGTCGAGGCAAGTGCGGCTGCGGCAGCCACGGTCTCGCCGAATTGACGACGGGTAAGGTCTTTCATCGCGTGGGTCCCTTTCAAGTCGGAATCGAAACGTTTTGTTTCCCAAGCGACGTTTGTATCAGACCCGCCGAGAAGCGAGCAAATGGCCGCGGAGTCTCTGAGTAACGCGACGTTTTGAAAGGGCACGACTTCAGTCGTGCCGAAAATGCCTTTAAAGAGACTGGAGCTTTAGCCCCTGAGGGAATGCTCTTCAAACCGATCCACACGTGATCCGAATCTCTACTCTGCGCCCTGCCCCTTGTACACCACACCCGCCTTCATCACAAATTTCACATCCTGCAGTAGCTTCACATCCTTCACCGGATCGCCATCCACGGCAATCACGTCAGCCCATTTGCCCACGTCAAGCGAGCCGGCACGATCGGTCCAGCCCATTAGGTCGGCCGCATTCACCGTCGCGGTCTGAATAGCCTCAAGCGGCGTCATTCCCAGGTCGCGCACATACACTTCAACCTCGTGCGCGTTCAACCCGTGCGGATACACGGCCGCATCGGTGCCGAGCGCAATCTTCACGCCCGACTCGTACGCATGCTTGATGTTTTTCTTGGCAACCGCGCTCACATCAAGCATCTTCTGGTGGTAAAACGGTGGCAGATGACCGAACTCGAGCATCCAGTCTTCGAGGTACAGAGTAGGCACAAGGTAGGTGCCTCTCTTTTTCATTTCCGCAATCGCCTCGTCATTGATGTAACTGCCATGCTCGATTGAGTCCACGCCCGCCTCGGTGGCCCAAAGAATCCCCTGCGCCCCGTGCGCATGCGCTGCCACCTTGCGCCCCAGCCGGTGCGCGTCGGCCACCATCGCCTGCATCTCTTCAAGCGTGAACTGCGATGCCTGCGGATCGTCGCCCTTCGACAGCACGCCGCCGGTCGCGCAGATTTTAATCAGATCAGCCCCGTACTTGATGTTCTCCCTCACCTTGTGCTGCACGGCAGCGATCCCGTCAGCCACGCCGTCGCCTATGCGGTGATACTCAATCGGCAGCAGATTCTCGTCGCAGTGCCCGCCGGTGATGCCGATCAGCGGCCCACTTACCTGCATGTGCGGCCCGGGAACCTGGCCCGCGTTAATGGCGTCGCGCAGGTCCACATCCACAAACCCGCTGGCGCCCACGTTACGCACCGTCGTGAACCCGGCCATCAGCGTCGTCCGCGCGTTAACGACGCCGTTGATGGCCTCTTTTGCGCTGGTCTGCGTGAGTTCGTAGTAAGGATCGAAATTGGGATTCATGGTCAGGTGCGTGTGCACGTCGATCAGGCCGGGGAGCACCGTCATCCCGCCGAGATCGATCACCTTGTCGCCCGGCTGCGCAGGCGTTGCGCTGGTCGCCGCGATGGACGCGATCCGGTCGCCGCTCACCACGATCGTCTGCGCGTCAAGTGTCTTGCCGGTCTTCACATCGAGCAGATGCCCCGCACGTACCAGCGTTCTCGCCGCCGTCGTGCCGGCCTGCGCCGCAACCTGCCTGCAACTCGAGCCGAGCATCGCAATCGCCGCAACTGCAGCAATCAAACAAATCCAACTGCGCATCATCGACGCACGCAAACTCATCCGCATCACCAACCTCCAGGGGAGCCCATTTTGAGTAGGCAAAGTTTAGCACGCAGGCTGCAAAGCAGCAGCGCTGCGCCTCTGCGCGGTTGTGGCGCGATGTCTTATTCCTGATTATTTGTTGGCTTCCCCATCCGGAGTTCCAATGACAATCCTCACCTTTGTTCCACTGGGCAAGTTCTTTGTCTGTCTACAGATGTCGGCTTGGAACGAATAGTGAACGGCCAAGTTAGTCGGCGCAACATTGTCGACCTCGTATTTTCCACCGAGTATTGGCGGGGCTTTGAAACTGTAGCACTGGTTCGGTCCGGGCGTGAGTCCGGCAGCAACACACGCATCAGTCAGATTGATCAAGAGCCAGTTCTTTGCATTGTCTTCATCGTCAATCAATTCGCAGAAATGCTCGCGGTTATCTGCGACGCGTTCGACCGTTCCGGTCCCTACATCAAAGAAATGGACAGATTCGTCGTCAAGAACAAGTACGATGTCGCCGAAGCGATTCACGAGCCAAATGGTGAAGGAACTGGGCAGCACAAAATCCCAATCAGCCACAAAGCTGTTCCAGTCCTTGCCTTCTTGATCAATGAGGTAGTTGTTGATATCCATGTCCGGCTAGCTGGTTCAGTGACTATCAAGGTCGTTCGTCGATTTCGGGGTCACAATCGTCGGGCAAAGGGGAGGCAAAGCCATCGACCTTCTCGAATTGCTGACACAACGAACGATTCATCTCCGCGTTGGCAATGTACCCTTCGGCAAGTTGGTGCTGAAGTCCTGCCAGAATAGTCTCTTTGGACTCCATAAATGCCTCCTTGCAACTGCCGCGAAACTTATTAAGACACAATATATCGCGACTCACAGGGCATTCTTTTTCAGACAAGCTTTGCGCGCACAAAAAAGCCGCAGCCCTTCGGCTGCGGCTCCTCGCTCGGCTGATTGTGTCAGCCAATCACTACATCTCCCGAACGCCCTCAACAAACGCCTTCAGCTTGCGGCTACGGCTCGGATGCCGCAGCTTGCGCAGCGCTTTGGCTTCAATCTGCCGGATTCTTTCTCTCGTTACCTGGAAGGATTGTCCTACTTCCTCCAACGTGTGCTCCGAACCATCCTCCAGACCAAACCGCATCTTAATAACGCGCTCTT
>JASHVU010000286.1 GCA_030044455.1 Acidobacteriaceae bacterium
GGGCGTTGCCGTGCACGCGCGGAGTTGTCCGAATGTGCAGAACCTGCTGTACGAATCCGACCGGCGCATCAACGTGGAGTGGGCACGGGCCGGCGACCAGACTCCAGGCGCAACCCAGCGCTATCCGGTCAAGATCACTGTCTTTTGTGACGATCGCACCGGCATGTTGAAGGAACTCACCGCCGTTATCTCCGACGAGAACACCAACATCCGCAGCGTCGACATCAAGCGCGACGATGAAGGCGAGGCGATGATAGAGTTCGTGGTTGAAGCTGAAGACGTCCGGCATCTGAACCGTATGGTTCTCGGCCTGCGCCGCGTGAACGGCGTACGGGCAGTACAGAGGACGCAGAAAGTGTGAGGGTCGGGGAATCGCGAGCCTGATATAGTCAGTAGGGAGCAGAAGCCGCATTCGACCAATGCTTACCTGACAGAACCCTCATTGGTTCGCTCCACAAGAAGAACCCCAAGCTGCAGAACAACTCATTCCATGCAAACGCTCCACATAATTAATACTTTTGCCCCAACATCCGGTGGTCCTCCAGAGGCCGTGCGCCAGCTCGCGAAGGCCTGTCAAGAAGTCGGCGCCGGAATGGAGATCGTGTGTCTGGACAGTCCGGGCGAGCCATTTCTGGAGGGTATACCCTGTCCAGTGCACGCCCTCGGCCAGTCCTATCTGGGCGGGTATAGCTTTTCTCCGCGTCTGTGGCGCTGGCTCCGTGCGAATGCAGGTCGCTTCGATGGGATGGTCATGCATGGGATTTGGTCTTTTCCCGGTGTTGCACTTCGTTTTGCTGCGCGCCGCGCGGGAAAGCCTTACGGGGTGTTTGTCCATGGTCACCTCGATCCCTGGTTTTATAGGAATTATCCGCTCAAGCATCTCAAGAAGATGCTTTACTGGCCGGTGCAGTACCCGGTTCTTCGCGATGCACTGGCGGTCTTCTTTACGGCCGAATCCGAACCCAATCTGGCGAGGACCAGCTTTCGCCCGAACCAATGGAACAGCGTCGTGGTCGGATTGGGGATCACCGATCCGGAGGAGATCGAGAGAGATCCTGCCTTGGAGGTCGCGGCTTTTTACCGCAGGCTTCCCCAGCTGCAGGGTCGCTGCTTTCTACTCTTTTTATCCCGCATTCATGCGAAGAAGGGCTGTGATCTGCTGATCAAGACATTTGCGAAAATCGCGCCGTCGGTTCCGGAGGTAGACCTTGTGATCGCCGGTCCCGATGAAGGGGGACTGCAGGCAAGACTTCAAAACCTTACCGATGAGTCCGGCGTTGCGGGCAGAGTCCACTGGCCGGGCATGATTGATGGTGACGTCAAATGGGGTGCGCTCCGCGCCTGCGATGCGCTCGTACTGCCGTCACACTCGGAGAATTTCGGCATCGCGGTGGTTGAAGCTCTCGCCGTAGGACGTCCGGTGCTGATTAGCAATAAGGTGAACATTTGGCAGAAAATAGAATACGATAAAGCCGGCTTCGTGGAAGAAGATACCGAAGAAGGAACCGAACAGCTCCTGCTACGCTGGTTCGCTTTGCAGCCGGCAGAACGGGATGCGATGGCCAATCGAACCCGGGCATGTTTCGAACGGCATTTCACAATGAGCCGAACGGCGATGGCCCTGGATCGGGTATTTGCTCCTGCGACTTCCCCAGCCGCGAAGTTTGATGACAACAATCCGGGTTCAGAGTAGGCAGCAGCCTTGCCGAAGCATGTCTGCCAAGTGTAGATTGTAAAATTGAGGTTCTGCATCTTGCGCGTTGGTGCTTTCGGCAATTAAGCCAGATCTTCTTCCTTGCCTCGGTTTGGCGCGAACCCTCGTTTGCGTATAAGGTCTCTATGCGACCCACAGTCATTCTGCTCTCTTTCAATTCTGAAGAAACGCTGGGTGCGACGCTGAGTTCTGCCCGATTGGTGTCAGATGAGATCTTTGTAGTGGACTCCTACAGCAGCGACGGAACCGTGGAGCTAGCGCGGTCGCATGGAGCAGTCGTTGTTCAACATCCGTTCGAACACTACGGAGCTCAACGGAACTGGGCCATCGACAATCTGCCCATCACCCGCATTTGGCAACTACATCTAGATGCCGACGAGGCGATGAACTCCGAGTTGGTGGCGGCCATTCAGGCATTGCCCGATGAGCCAGAGAACTCAGGCTATTTTTTGCGGCGCCATGTGCGTTTCCTGGGCCGTTTGTTGCGACACGGAGGTTTGAGTTCTACCTGGCACTTGCGTTTGTTCCGCACCGGCGTGGGCCGTTGTGAAGACCGCAAAAACGAGCAGCATTTCCTGCTTAAAGGCGGAAGCTACGACAAGCTTGCGGGGGCGATGGTAGACGACATCCGCATGCCGTTGACCGAGTGGACGGCGAGGCATAATCGCTGGTCAGACGGCGAGGTGGCGGAACAATATGCCGGGGAATCCGCCGGACGCCTCCAGCCCGATCCCCACGGCAATCCTGTGCAGCGCAAGCGGTACCTGCGCCAAAGATACAACCAATTGCCGCTCTT
>JASHVU010000287.1 GCA_030044455.1 Acidobacteriaceae bacterium
TCATCAGCGTGGTCTGGCCCAGCTCGCGATTGGAGCGCGCCAGCATCTCCAAAACCGCGTCGGAGTTCTTGGTGTCGAGGTTGCCGGTGGGCTCGTCGGCCAGCACAATCGCGGGACGCGTGATGAGCGCGCGGGCAATGGCAATGCGCTGCTGCTCGCCGCCGCTCAGCTCGCTGGGCCGGTGCTCGAGCCGTCCCTGAATCGCAAGCATATCGCAGAGGTGGTCGAGATACCTGCGGTCGAGCGGCTCCTTGCGGCCGCTGATGGCATGGGCAATCTCAATATTGCCCATACCAGTGAGCGTGGGCAGCAGGTTGAATTTCTGGAAGACGAAACCGATGCGGTGTTTGCGAAGCCGCGTGCGTTCAGCGTCGCTCAGCGAGGCAAAGTCGACGCCATCGATGACGACGCGGCCTTCCGTGGCGCGCGTGAGTCCGCCGAGCAAATAGAACAGCGTGGATTTGCCTGAGCCCGACGGCCCGACAATGGCCACAAACTCGCCCGGCTGCGCGGTGAGAGAAACTCCGCGCACAGCCGCAACCTGAATGCGGCCTTGCGCATAAACCTTGGTCAAATTCTCAGCGAAAATGATGGGCTGCAAAGCTTGATCGGGCACAGAGACATTGTAGCGGGCTTCGGGCGGCTGCGTTTCACGGGCATAAGTGGCTGCTTTTGGTATCGCATTTATCGTTGCTCGAATGACATCAATGTGAACCTACTTATCTGATATTAAAACTGTTATGCGGAAACAAAAGCCTGAGCGATCCCACAGAATGGTGTGATTTAAATCACTGCAAACAACGCGGACTTAATTTGTCGTATATTAAGAGAGAGCAAAGAAGACCAAATTGGTCCGATATCGAGACGGCTTCGCGTGTCTTGCTGAACAAAGCACGGGCGGCAAAGAAAAGCAGAGGAAATTCGAGAATGGTACGGTCGGGCAAGAGCAGCCGATTTGCAATTCAACTGGCCTGCATTTTTCTGCTGGTGACCGGCGCTGCATGGGGCGCGGTTTCGGGGAGCATTGCGGGAACGGTGAAGGATCCGTCGGGAAGCGTGGTGCCGAACGCAGATGTGACGGCACGGGAGCTGGGCACGGGGATTGCGCACGAGACGCGCACCAATGCGGAGGGATATTACAGCCTGCCGGTGTTACCAGTTGGCCGCTATGAGCTCGATGTGGAGGCTGCGGGATTCAGAAGCTACCAGCGCAAGGATATTGTGCTCGATACCGACGCCGCACTGACGATCGATTGTTCGGTTGAGATTGGACAAAATTCTGAGACGGTGATGGTGACCGATTATGCGTTGCATGTGGAGACGGTCAGCACTCAAACGGGAGAAGTAATCAGCGGGCGGCAGATGGCGGCTGTTCCGCTCGATGGGCGCAGCTACACCGATCTGCTTTCGCTGCAGCCGGGAGTGGCTCCATCGACTTCGATCGGCGCCGACACCGTGCAGGACGTGGGCGCGACCATTCTAAATCCATCGGGGACGCTTAACCCGGGCACGACTTCAGTAAACGGGCAGCGGGAGACGGCAAACTTTTTCAGTGTGAATGGCAGCGATGCCGAGGAAGACGTGAACGCCGGGACCGCGATCATTCCGAACCTGGATGCGATTGCCGAGTTCAGGATTGTGACCAGCAATTTTGACGCCGAGTATGGGGAGTTCAGCGGCGGACAGGTGAGCGTGGTGACAAAAAATGGCGGCAACGAGTTCCACGGCGACGCGTTCGATTTTTTGCGCAACACCGATCTGGATGCACGGAACTACTTTTCGCCCACGCGCGGAGTTTACAGGCAGAACCAGTTTGGCGGAACGCTGGGTGGACCGATTCGGCGCGACAAGCTGTTCTTCTTTACGGACTATCAGGGCACCCGGCAGACGCAGGGCATCGATACGGGAGAGATCAGCGTGCCGTCAAGCGCGGACCGGATGGGGAACCTTGCAGACTTTGTGGACAGCGATGGCAAGAGCCTGCTGACGGGGACAGTGAGCGGGCCGTATTTTGCCGGGTTGCTGACGCAAAAGCTCGGCTATACGGTTACGCAGGGCGAGCCTTACTACTACAACGGGTGCGCCGGGGCCGATGCGCAGGCGGGGCGATGCGTGTTTGGGAATGCGGAGATCCCCAGGAGCGCGTGGTCTGCGCCAGCGCAGCGGATGTTGCAGTATATACCGGCTCCGAATCATGGCAGCGGCTTTGCAACCTCGGCCTACAACCAAACCGTGCGCGACGACAAGGCGGGCGCGCGCGTGGATGCGAATTCACGCTGGGGACTGCTTTCGGCTTACTACTTTATCGACGATTTCAATCTCGATAACCCGTATCCGACGGCGCAGAGCGGGGCCAGCGTTCCAGGCTTCGATGCGCTAACTACAGGGCGAGCGCAACTGCTGGCGCTGAGCGCAACCAAGACGATGAATGCGACGACTGTGAATGAGGCGCACCTGAGCTATCTGCGCGATGTGACCAACCTGGGTCAGCCGGTGGGGGGACGCGGGGTGAGCCTGGTGTCGCAGGGCTTTGCCAATGCGGACGGGATGCCCAGCATTGTGGCTCTCGATCCCAAGGGTCAGGGCGTGGAGAATCTGAACTTCAACGGCTATTCAATCGGCGCCGCGGCAAACCAACTGATCCAAGCGAACAATACCTACCAGGCCGCGGACACTTTCTCAAAGGTTTTGGGCAGCCACACAATGAAGATGGGGGCCGAGTATCACTCCGATCAAGTGAACGCGCACCCAATCGCGCAATTCAACGGCAATTTTGTTTTCTCGGGCACTGAGACGGGTGTGGACTTTGCAGATTTTTTGATTGGGGTTCCGAGCCAGTACAACCAGAGCCAGCTGAACCCGTTTTATGCGCGCAACAATTACGTTGGACTGTTTGCACAGGACAGTTGGCACGCACGTCCGAGCCTGACGCTGAATTACGGGCTTCGCTGGGACCGCATTGCGCCGTGGACGGAAAAGTACAATCAGATTTCTACGTTTGAGGCGGGCGCGCAGTCGGTTGTGTTTCCGGGCGCGCCAGCGGGAATCTTGTATCCGGGGGACCCTGGTGTCCCGCGCACGCTCGCCCCGGTCGACGAGCTCGGTTTCTCACCGCGCGTGGGCGTGGCGTGGTCGCCGCAGTCCAGCACCGGCGGCGTACTGGGCAAGATCATGGGCACACCTGGAACAACCAGCATTCGCGCCAGCTTTGGCAACTTCTATACGGCCATCGATGCGCTCTCGATTAGCGTGCTGGCCGCCAATGCGCCGTATGGAACCACGTATACCAGTCCGGCTCCGCCGCTGTTCGCAACGCCGTTTGTAAGCGCGGCCGATGGGCAGAACTACGGGCAGCCGTTCCCGTACAAGCTGGCGCCGTTGAATTCGTCGCGCAGCCATCCCGATGGAAACATCGACTGGAGCGTCTACGAGCCGATCAGCGGGATTCCGGGGTACGACGTACACAACCGAGTACCGTACACCGAAGAGTGGATGCTGTCGATCGAGCGGCAGGCCGGGCCGAACACGGTGCTGAGCGCAAGCTACATTGGGACGGCGAGCCATCGGCAGCGCGTGCTGATCGAGGCGAACGCGGGCAATCCGGCGCTTTGCCTGAATCTCAGCCAGCCCAACGAAGTGCAGCCGGGCACGCTTACCTGCGGGGCAGGCGAAGAAGACGAGGTCTTTTACCCGGTTGGTGGCGGGCAGGTGGACGGAACGCGCGGGCCACTGGGATCGAACTTCGGCAGCAACGCGCTGCAGTCGACCATCGGTCATGCGAACTACAACGCGCTAGAACTGAGCGCGCGGCACACCAGCGGCCGTCTCGAATTCTCTGCTGCATATACATTCAGCAAATCTCTCGACCAGTCATCGAACATTGGCGAGGAGGTCAATCCGTTCAACCCGGGGCTCAGCTACGCTCTTTCATCGTTCGACGTGAAACACAACTTCGTCCTCAGTTATGACTACAAATTGCCCGTCGATCGCCTGTCGCGTCCAAATCGTCTTAATCGCGGATGGTCGGTTTCAGGAATCACGCGGTTTGCCAGCGGTTTCCCCGTAACGATGACCAACAATGGAGACAATTCCCTTATCGGCAGCAATCCAAACGGAGTGAACAACAGCAGCGTCGACGAACCCGACTACGACGGCGGGCCGCTCAGTCTGAATCGCAATCCCCGCACCAACGGCAACAACTATTTCGCTGCCTCGGACTTCAGCGAGAATGCGCTGGGCACGCCCGGCACTGCAAAGCGGCGATTCTTCCACGGCCCCGGTGTAGATAATTACGACGCGGCGCTTTCAAAGAGCCTGCCGCTCACAGAGCAAAAGTCGCTGCTGTTTCGTGTGGAAGCCTTCAATGCTTTCAACCACACGCAATTCAGCGGGTCCGGATCAATCGACGGCAACATCGGCAGCTCGACGTTCGGTAACGCCATCAGCGCAGCTGCTCCGCGCGTTGTGCAGGGAGCTCTGAAGTTCAACTTCTGATCTGTACCGGCCAGCCGGCCTTCTATAAATATTCGGCCGCACCTAATTGCTACCAGTTTGTAAACAGCGCGGTTTGCGAGCGTTGAAAGTAGCGGATGCTTGTTCGGGATACCCTCAGTCCACATTTGAAAACTTGATCGCCTCGCTGATGCAAGGCGGATTGCGTTGATTTGGCGGGAGTTGCGGTTGCTCAACTTTGATCGCACCAGGGAATGAAGTGTTCTTTCGCAGCCGGCCGCGGTCTGTGTTGACATTCGACCGACCAATTCATACAGTCTAGGGAATCAGTGGAGCATATTCGGTGCATTGGCGAACGGGACCACATTGTCGAAGGGGGTCTGATTATGAAAGGCGCTATGGTTAGCACGAAGTGTACTGTGTCGGTGAAAGGTTCGGCCGATACGAAACGCCCTAAACTGTTTTTACTTGCGGTACTCTGCGCTATCGCATTCACTTTCTCTCCGCCCGCGCGTAGCCAGGCCACGGGAAGTTTCGCAGGCAATGTCGTCGATCAATCGGGATCGGGTATTCCTGGTGCGGCTGTCACGCTCACTTCGCAGCAGACCGGTCAGGTGCGTTCTGTGAAGACAGATAATGCGGGGCATTATCTGCTCCCATTGCTTCCTGTCGGCGTGTACACCGTGCATGTGGACGCGGCGAGCTTCAAAAGCGCGGAAACCAGAGACTTGCGCCTGCAGGTTGACGAGGCCAGGGAACTTGACTTCACGCTTGTGCCGGCTACTGTGGTGACCAATGTCGCGGTTTCAGCAGACGCGGTTACTGTGGAGACGGCGACTCCCTCTCTTGGCCAGGTGATCACGTCGCAGCAGGTGACGCAACTCCCTCTGAATGGCCGCGATTTTGTACAACTGGCGACGTTGACAGCTGGCGCAACGGCGGAGACGAACCCTGGCGGCTTTTTCACCCAGGGCAGCGACAGCGAGGTAGCGGCGCGCGGTTCGTACTCTCTATCGGTCGGCGGCTCCCGGCCCAACAGTACGGATTGGCTGCTCGACGGCGTGGACAACAACGAGCTCACCGCGGGCGGCATCGGCGTGTTTTCGTCGATCGACGACATTCAGGAATTCAAGGTGCTGACCTACACTTACTCCGCCGAGTTCGGAACCCGGGCCGGTCCCACCGTTCTGGTCACGACGAAATCGGGATCGAACGACTTTCACGGATCGCTCTTCGAATTTGTCCGGAACACCGACCTCGACGCGAGAGGCGACTTTGACACGACAACCCCGAAGTTCAATCTGAACCAGTTTGGGGGCTCTGTAGGAGGACCCATCCGACACAACAAAACGTTTTTCTTCGTGGATAGCGAACAGAAGTATCAGCGCGAGGGAATCACTTTCACCGGGCTGGTTCCTTCACAGGCTATGATCAACAACGGCGATTTTTCCGCCGACCCATGGGGTAATGCTCAATCCGGTCTGGTCATATTCAACCCCAATATGATCGGGGCATCTACCACTACGTCCACGTACCCGAATATCTATTTCCAGTGTGACGCGTCGGGGAATGCGATTCAGGCAAATCCCGATGGGAGCCAGCCCCAGGGAACTCCCTGCAACAAAATTCCCTCCAATCTGTTCGACAAATCCGGCCAGCCCTTGATGCAACAAAACTATCCCCAGCCTAACGGCGGCAGTTCCGCCCTGGGATACAACTACGCCAGCGAACCTGTCCGCAAGCTGAATGAGACCAAGTTCGATATTCGACTCGATCAGACATTCTCTGCCAAAGACAATGCCTTTGCGCGGTTCAGCTATGACCAGGCTTTCTCCTATGTCCCCGGAGGCGCACTGGGTACCGGGCTTGCCGAAGGCAACGCCTTCGGCAGCAACGAGACCCTCATTAACCACGGTCGCAACATCGCCATCGGAGAGAGCCACGTCTTCTCTCCCACCACGCTCAACCAGGCCACCGTTGGATACGATCGCATCTTTGACTACATCGCTTCGCAGGACAATTTCACCTGCGACTCCGCCCTCCTCAACATCCCCAACGCCGATCTCGGCTGCTCCGCCGGCGGTACTCCACTCTCTGGCGGCTCATACAGTCAGGGCCTGGTCTCTGCCCAACTCTACGGTGGTTACTGGTCTCTCGGCGATCGCGGCTACTCCCCGTTTCAGGGTGGAACCGACATCTACTCCTTCAAAGACGTTCTCGACCTCATCCGCGGCAAACATGAGATTCGCGCGGGCATCGACCTTCGCGTCAATCAGATGAACGTCGGTACAGAGGAGTTTCAAGATGGTTACTGGCTTGTTGGCGGCTTTGGGGATTTCACCGGCAATCCCGTGTCTGACCTGCTGATGGGCATTGTTGGTGGCGCTATCCACGACCAGACGTACTACGGTCCCATTACCGGGCGCCGCTGGAAGATCGTCCGGCCTTTCGTCGAAGATGACTGGCGGGCAACGCCATCGCTTACCCTCAACTTGGGCTTGGCCTGGGACATGACCACCCCAACTTCTGAAGTCCATAACCGCTTGGCAAACTACATTCCCTCAACCCAACAGCTTCAAATCGCAGGCCAGAACGGCGTTAGTAACGCGGCAGGCATCAACATGTACTGGGGTGCTTATGAACCCCGCCTTGGACTCACCTGGAAAGTTCTCGGCAGCGACAAAACCGTCGTACGCCTTGGCTTTGGCATTTATCACGACTCCTCCTGGAACCTGGGCGCACAGGGTCTCTGGCAGAATCCGCCCGACCTTGGTGAGTCCGATCAATTCCCAGTCACTTTCTCCGCTGGTTGCGCCTTTGCCACTTCCTACTGCGCCACTACCCTCGGCCAAACTCCAGAGCTGAACTTTACCGCCTCCACCGGCTTTACAGCCCTGCCTACTCCGCAGTCTGTGGCCACCTACACCGGCACGTTCAATTACCAACCCCCGAACTTCCAGCCGGGCCGGGTTCACCAGCTTAACGCCAATGTTGAACGTCAGTTGCCGGGCAATGTCCTGCTCACCGCGGGCTACGCTGGTTCGGTTGGCGGACACATGCTGGTCATCGGCAACAACCTCAACACCAGCAGCCCTTCAGGCTGCGGGACTATATCAGGCTACTCGCTCGGCTGCCTGCCCAACGGCAATCCCTATATTTACCCTTACAACCCGCCGAACTTTAACGCGATCCTGCTCATGGGCGACGTCGGCAAGACTCACTACAACTCGCTGCAGCTCAAGGCTGAGACGAAGACCCCCAAACACGGTCTGTACGCGCTGGTTGCCTACACCTACGCGCACACTTTCGACAACGGCCTCTCCGACGGTCTTGGCTCTGAATTGAGCGCTCCATATTTCCCGCTGCCCAACTGGCAAAATCTCGACTGGTCCCGCTCGCAGATCGACCTCAATCAGAGTTTCACCGGCAGCGTGATTTACGACCTGCCCTTCGGCAAAGGCAAGCCATTCGGCAGCGGTTGGAATAACATGACCAACGCCTTTCTGGGCGACTGGCAGGTGACGCTGATTGAAAAGGCACTATCGGGATTCGCCGTTCCCCTCATCGACAGCTTCAACCAGTCGGGTACAAGCTTCAATGCCGGCGGCAACGACAACAACTTCAACCGGCCCGATCAGGTATCCGGCTGCAATCCCTCCGCCGCCAACCACGGCCAACACCAGTGGATCAACGCTGCCTGCTTCGTCGCGCCAACCCCCGGCGAGCTCGGCAATGCCGCGCGCGTCCCAGCCACCGGACCCGATTTCGTCAACTCGGACTTCTCGGCGATCAAGGAATTCCGGATGCCCCGCGAGATGGGCTTGAACTTCCGCGCCGAGTTCTTCAACCTCTTCAACCATCCCCAGTTCGGCGCGCCGATTGCCGATATCAACGCGCCGGGATTCGGCTCAGTAAACTCAACCGTCAACAACCCAAGGCTCGTGCAACTGGCGTTGAAGCTGTCGTTCTAACGAAGCTGCGGTTCGAGCATCGGGCACGAAAAAATCGGCGACTTCGTTTCATGGCGAAGTCGCCGATTGTGTTTTGGCGCGCTCGAAGGCGCGCGTGGCGGATATTGTCGAGGCGAAACGGGCGCCAGGATGGCGGCCGATGGGACTGGAGCAATAGAATGGTCTTTGCAGCCATCTGAACCGCAGGATTCCCCACGCATGACCGCAGAGCTTAAGACTTCGCTTGTTTCCGCCATTGAATCGGCCGCCTCGCAGGCCGGCCTTCAGCTTGTTTCGGCGAACCAGAGCACGAGCGCCGATGAGCGCTCGACTACCGTTTTTCAGCTTGGGCTAAAGGGCGCTGAGGAGGCGGGCAGGACGCTCAAACTTGAACTCACGGACGGCTTTGATTTTCACAAGCCTAACCTGTTGCCGGAGATGACGGCGCACCTGAAGGGCGAGGCCAAGCGGCTACGCAATCCGCGCCCCGACTGCTACGTGACCCTGGGAGGGCTTCCGCTGGCCTACGGGCAGTTTGAGTGGCCGTTTCACCGGTCAACGAGCGGAGCGGACACGTACATTGTGCACGGCACGATTGAGCTCGCGGACGGCGGGGCGCACCATCTGCACGCCAAGGTTGCGGCCAGCGTAACGGTGACTTTTGCGGAGATTGTTGCGGCGATGGAGCAGCCGTATGCCGAGAGCTTTGTGTATAACGCCATCCGCAAGACGGTGGATTTTGGCCAGCTTGAGTTTTTGAAGAGCGGCAACCGGCAGCCGGTTCCGGTGACCACACGGTTTTACAGCCGCTGGCAAAAGAAGTTTGTATTTACCGAGACCGACGACAACCAGCGTCTGCGCTACCTTTTGAGCAAGGTGTACTGGCTGAGCGGCGTGCTGGGCACGGCGCAGCCGGTGTGGATTGCCGATCCCCGCGACGCGCAGTACCTGAACACCAGCGAGGCGGAGCTGCTGCGCATGGCGGGGCACGAGGCGGGCGAGGGGCTGATAACGTTGGACGGAGAGTTTGCCGCGGCGACCGCGACGTTGATGGCGCGGGCCGCCGAGTACCAGGCGATGCTGGATGGGGCGCTCGACTTTACCAAGCCGAAGTTCAACGAGAGCATGCGGTCGGGGCAGGCGAATATGTAGCGGCAGCTTCTAGCTATTAGCTTTTAGCTGTGAGCTATGAGTCAGCGGATGTGAGCAGCCGAAGTGATTTGTGAAGCGGGGATCGTGGTCCGCAAACCGTTAAACAGAGAAACAGTTGGGCATTGTGCTATCCCCGGTCCCAAAATCGTGACCTGGGGGTTCCCGCTGCTCGTGCGCGAATGAGATTCCTCAGAAATAGGTTTACGAGCTGGCGCTTACTCGGTTCGCAGGGCCTGTATGGGGTCGATTCGTGAGGCGCGCCAAGCCGGGATGAGGCAGGCCAGCGCGGCCACCACGATGAGTGTTCCTGCTACCGCAGCGAAAATCGTTGGATCGAGCGGGCGGGTCTGGTAGAGCATCGATTCGATGAGCTTGACTGCCGCGACGCTGGCGGCGAGACCGAGCACAAGTCCATAGAGAGCGGGGCGCAAGCCATCGCCGAGCACGAGGCGCAAGACCTGAGGGCGCTGCGCGCCCAGTGCGATGCGCACGCCGATTTCAGCGGTGCGCTGCGTGGTGAGGTAGGAGAGAACTCCGTAGAGGCCGACTGACGCGAGCAGGAGGGAAAGCGCGGCGAAGGCAAGGACGAGGCTGGCGCTGAGGCTTTGGTTCCCTATTGACTGCTCGATGATTTGATCCATGGTGAGAACATCGGAGACCGGCAGTTCGGGGTCGAGTTTGGCGATTTGAGTTTGGACTGGGACGGAGAGCGCCAGCGGGTCGGAGCCGGCGCGCACCACAAGCGTGTAACTCATATAGTTGGTTCCGCTAAGAACCGGGAAGTACATAATGGGGCCGGCCTGCTTACCCACCTGGTACAGCGTGTTGTCTACGACGCCGACGATTTCGTAGTCGGAGTCACCGTATGGAACGACATGAAGATGTTTGCCCAATGGGTTCTCGTTCGGAAAAAACTGACGTGCCAACCGCTTGTTGATGATCACCGTCTTCGGACGGCCGTCGCGATCGTCGCGAGTGAAGAAGCGGCCGCTCAGAAGCGGGATGTGCAGTGTGCTGAAGTAGTCGGGGCTGGCCAAGCGGTACATTGCGTCGGGCAGCGCGGCACCGGGCGCGATGGGCGGATGCTCGGGGATGGTGAAACTGTCGTCCTCAAGAGCGCCCGCTCCGGGAACCACCGAACCGAGTGCCGATGCCTGGACACCGGGTAAGGCACGCACACGGTCGAGCAGCGATTCGTTGAAGGCGTTCACCTTGGCGGGAGTGTCGTATTTGGTGGAGGGAAGGCTGTAGCCCATGGTGAGCACGTTGCCGGTGGTGCAGCCCAGGGCGGAGGTCCGCAATTGCCAGAAGCTCTTGAGCAGCAGGCCCGCGGCTATGAGCAGGACCACAGTGGCGGCGATCTCAATTGTGAGGAGCGATTTGCGCAGCGTGGTACGCGATTGACTGCCTGCTCCGCTGCGCGACGATGCCTGCAACGCCGCGATGGAGCCCCTGGCTGTGGATGAGATGGCCGGCAGCAGGCCGGAAAGCAGGGCGGCGGCGAAGATGAGTGCGGAGGCGACTGCGAGAACCGCGCCGTCGGCATGGATGCTTTGCGCGGAGGGGAGATTCTTCCATGCAGCCACCAGCCATTGGGTGGCCGCGAGGGAGAGCAGAACTCCGGCGACGCCGCCGGCAATGGCAACCAGCAGGCTCTCGATCATTTGTCCGCGAATCAGAGTCATTCTCTGCGCGCCGAGCGCTCTGCGGATGGTGATCTCTTTTTGTCGCGTGGCCGAGCGCGCCACCAGGAGGTTCGCCACATTGAGGCAGCCGATGAGCAGCATGCAGGCTACGGCCCATAGAAGAATGGTCAGTGGCTTCTTTACGTCGCGCGAGAGATCCTGGATGAGAGTCTTCGGGGCCACGTCTTCGGCTACCGGCGCATGCAGGTTCTGCATGTGAAGGTGGTACTGCACCGCTTCAACTTGACTGAGGGCGCTGGCCAGGCTCACATCAGGCTTGAGGCGCGCGACAACGCGGGCGAAGTGATAATCGTGATGCTTGAGGACCTCGGGCGGCACGCCGGCCTGAAAAGGAACCCAGGCCTGGACCTTGGCATCGGGAAAGGTAAAGCCATCGGGCAGCACGCCGACCACGGTGCAGGGCTTTCCGTCGATGTGGACCTGCTTGCCGACAATCGACGGATTGCCGCCGAAGCGGCGCTCGAAGATGCTCCAGGTGAGCATAACGACGTTTCCATCGGGACGGTCTTCGCTCTCGGTGAAGGTGCGGCCGTAGACCGGTTGCACGCCCAGCAATGAGAACAGGTTCCAGGTGGCCCCGCGCGCGCTCACTATTTCAGGGAGTTCTCCGCGCTCACCCGTGAGGCTGAATTGCGCATAGCGCACCGCGGCCATGTCTTCGAAGCCGTGGGTCTGGGCGCGCCAGTCGTAAAAGTCAGCCGGGGCAACGGAGTTGTAGTTAAACTCCTGCGCGTTCATGGCTGGGTCACGGAAGTGCTCATAGACCATGACCAGCCGGCTGGGATCACGAAACGGAAGCGGCTTAAGAAGCACAGATCGGACCACTGTAAACAACGACGTGGCGGCGCCGATGCACAGCGCCATAACCAGGATGGCAATCAGCGAGAAGCCGGGCGAGCGGAATAATGTGCGAACGCCGATTTTCAGGTCTCGAAGAAGATTCTCAAGCATGCTCCAACTCCAGACTGCGCGGGTGTGCTCACGAATGAGCGTGGGATTGCCGAAGGCGCGCAGGGCGGCGAAGCGGGCCTCGTCGGCGGGCACACCGCGTTCGCGCTGCTCTTCTGCTTCGAGCTCGAGGTCGGAGCGTAGTTCGCGGTCGAGATCTGCGATGCGCCTCTTGTTCCTCCACCACTTCATCTCAGTTCTCCTCAGCGGCGGGCCACATTGTTAGTGACGCCGCCCTGCCCGTTCATTCGCTTCGCAATGCCTTCATGGGATCGACCGAGGCTGCATGCCGGGCGGGCCACCAGCTTGCGAAGAGTGCCACGGCAAGGAGGATCGAGCTTGCTGCGACAAAACT
>JASHVU010000021.1 GCA_030044455.1 Acidobacteriaceae bacterium
ATCCGCAGGTGCTGGTAACGATCGACCGCGATAAGGCGAAGGCGATGGGGGTGCCGCTGAGCCAGATCACCGACACGCTGCAGGTCTTCATGGGATCGGAGTACGTGAACAATTTCGACTTCAACAATCGAAGTTATCGCGTCGACGTGCAGGCCGATCAGCAGTTCCGCCAGAGCGCCGCGGATATTCGCCAGTACTACGTGCGCTCGAATACCGGCCAGATGATCCCACTCGATAACCTCGTCACCATCACGCAGACATCGGGGCCGCAGGTGATCAGCCACTATAACCTTTTCCGCTCGGCGGAAATCGACGGCTCCGCGGCACCCGGCGTCAGCTCGAGCGTTGGCCTGAAAGCGATGGAAGACGTGGCCAGGCAGAACATGCTGCACGGCATGTCCTATGAGTGGAGCGGCCTGGCGCTCGAAGAGATTGAGTCAGCCGGCAAGGCCGTCATCATCTTCGGGCTCGGAATCCTCGTCGTCTACCTCGCGCTGGCGGCGCTCTATGAGAGCTTTGCACTGCCGTTCATCATCCTGCTGGCCGTGCCCACAGCCGTGCTGGGCGCGCTGCTGGCGCAGTCGGCGCGGGGCTTCGCCGACGACATCTACTGCCAGATCGGCCTGGTGATGCTCATCGGCCTCTCCGCCAAGAACTCGATTCTGATTGTCGAATTCGCTGAGCAGTTGCGGCGCAAGGGCCGCTCTATTGCCGAGGCCGCAATTGAGGCTGCTGAGCTGCGCCTGCGCCCCATTCTCATGACCTCGTTCGCCTTCATCCTGGGCGTCCTGCCGCTGGTCTTTGCAACCGGTGCCGGCTCGCTTGGACGCCAATCGGTAGGCACCACCATTGTCGGCGGAATGCTCCTCTCAACAGTGCTGAATCTCATCTTCATCCCCGTGCTCTACGTGATCCTGAGCCGCTTATTGAAACTCAAAGCGGCGAAAATTGGCTCCGGACCAGAAGCCGAAGCGGCCGCGCACTAGAGAATCCTGTTTTAACGTGTCGCGCGCGGGTGCCCCAGGTCCCCCTTCTGGGACCTGGGATAGCACTTCCTTCAACCCATTCATTCGCCAGCACTCCCCTACTGCTCGCCCCGGTGCGCAATCACGTAGTCCTTGATGCGTTCGTACACTTCGCTGGTGACGATGCCGTATTCCACGAGGTCCTGTTTGGTCCGGTAGGGACGATACTTTACGATGCGCGCCGCCCAGGTGCGGGTCATGCCCGGCGCTTTCAAGAGCTGGTCGACGCTCGCGTGATTGATGTCGATACGCGCTTCGGGCGCCGGAGCCGCAGCGGATGTCTTCGAAGCGCCGTTCGTGTCGCGATCGGCGTACTGCCCTGATGCAGTGAGGCATACTGCCAGTACTGCCGCCGCCAAGGCCATCCTTCGCGTCATTTTGCGCACCGCTCCATTCTCCGCTCATTCGAGTCCCGGCGGCAAGCAGCGTCAGAGCCGGCTCAAGGCAGCTCTCAAAACAACGCATCGATCTGCCGCCGTCCGCTGGTTGTGCTCCCTGTCACTTCAATCTCAGCCGCATGAATGCTAGCATCGACCGTCACCAAAAGCGCTAGTCGCACAACGCCGCGGCCGGCGTTTGAAGGAGGGCCGATCCATGTCCAATTCTCGCCGGGAATTTTTGCAGTCCAGCGCCGCTCTCACCATCGGCATGATGGGTGGAGCCGCGACCTCCCTGGCAGCCCAGCCGGCCGCCGAAATCCCAGCGCCCCAAAGCACCACAGCGCCCACCCCGCCTGCTCCCGCCCCCGCCGCTCCTGTGCAGGTTCCGAAGATGAAGTTCGGCAACACCGAAATCGGCCGCCTGGTTCTCGGCGTCAATCCCATGTACGGGTTCAGCCATTACAACAACAACTTCAGCGGCTCTATGCGCGAATGGTACACCCCCGAACGCGTCTGCGAAGTTCTGCACCGCGCTTCGAGCTACGGCATCAACGCCTTCAACTATGTTCACGTGGAGCGCGCGCAGAGCGACTGGGAGCGGTTTCAGTCAGAAGGCGGCAACATGCACCTCATCATTCAGGTCACGGTGCACGACGATCCGGCCTTTCTGATCCGGAATTTCAAGCCGCTGGCTCTGCAACGGCGCGGCGAAGAGATCGACAAAGCCTTCCAGACCGGAACCATGGCGGCCGAGAGGGAGTGGTGCAGACGGGCCCGCGATCTGGGAGTGCTGGTTGGCGTTGGCACCCACAAGCCGGAAGTCATCGAGCTGGTCGAGGAGCAGGGATGGGACATCGACTTCTACTCCGGCTGCGTTTACAACCGCACCCGCACTGAGGCCGAGTGGAAGCAGGCTCTCAACGGCGAGATCATGGAAATGCCCCATGACATCTACATGCAGAGCGATCCGGCGCGCATGTATAAGGTTATGCGCCAAACCTCAAAAACCTGCTTCGCTTTCAAGATTCTGGCCGCCGGACGCATCGATGGCGATGGCGTAGCGCGGGCCTTCCGCACCGCGTTCTCCAACATCAAGCCGCAAGATGGCGTTTATGTCGGCATGTTCCCCAGGGGCAAGGATGAGATCAGCGAAAACGCCGAACTCGTGCACAGTATCCTGACCGCCTCCTGAATCCGGCAACACCAAAAACCGAGTGCCGATCAAGGTATCTTGAGTGCTGCTCCAACCTCTCTCTGGATGCTGTCATGGTGCAAGCCTGCGCGAGATGCCACAGTTGGGTCGTTTACTTCTGATCAACAGCCGCCGGTTATTCTATAAGACAGGTAAACAATTGAGCGATGGCCCATCCTCCCAATCTGCCCGCTCCCGGCGTCTCAAAGCGCCCGCGCGTATTCGATAATGTCAGGCTCGTTATTCTTCTCATGCTGGCAGCCCTTCTGGCCGCCAGCCTCGCATTCCTCTGGGCGACCCGTGGAGCTATGCAACAGCTCTCCTTCCTGCGGCGACAAAACAGCGCGGATGCTGCCGGCGACAAACGCCTGGTCGACCAGCGGCCGTGGCAGACTGCCCAGACTCTTGCCGCCCTCGCCGTAACTGCGGAAGAGACCGAATACGCGCGCCAGGCCGAGCGATTGGCTGACCACGAGGTGGACCAGGCCTTTGCCTCGGCATTGCGCGAAGCCAATCTGAAAGCCGAGCATCGCAGTTTCACCGGTGAAGCACTCGCGCTATCGCAAAAGGTCCTCGAACTTGAACAAGTCGTTGCCCAGGACCAGGCGCAGGCCGACCGGCTCACCGCTTCTCCGGTCGGGAAGCCCTTGAATCTTAAGGATGCCCTGCAACCCGCGAGCGAAAACGACGATCTGGATATTGCAAAAGCTCAACTGCAACTCGATTCCGATGAATTGGCTGATGCCCAGCAAGATCTGGCACGCGCGGCGGGAGACGACCGCAGCGACATTCAAGCGGAACTGTCGGCGCGCGAAGCGGCCATGCGCAAATATGAAAGCGAATCGAACGGCAGCGGCGAGATTGCCGTTGTCGCCGCGGCCCATCAGTCAACTCTTGCGCGCAGATTGACGGGATGGTTCGATCAACGCGACCGTGATCAGTTGCTCCATCAGGCCTCAAGTGAAGCGCAGGAGGAAGCCCGCAGCCTTACCAGCCAGCACAATGCTCTCGAGGAAAGTGCCAATGCGTCCGCGTCGGCTTCGGCCGGTGCGAACGATCGCGCATCGCATCTGGCAAACTTGAAAGATCGAAGCTTGGAGCGCCAAATCCTTTCGATCTACGATGACCGCATCCAGACCGAGCAACAGCTGGCCGCGGTTTATGGCAAGTGGTCCGATCAGGTGCTGCTGCAGCACCGCATCCTGCTGCATTTAATCCTGCGCTCCCTCGCCGTCATTCTCCTTGTCCTCATCTGCATGCTCATCGGCGATGCCCTGGTTCGACGTTTGATGGCCGCTCTTCCCTGGGACCAGCGCCAGGTACATACGCTCCGCGGTGTTGTCGAATTAAGCGTTCAGGTACTCGGCCTTCTCATCATTCTTCTCGTCGTATTTGGCTGGCCACAGCAAATGCCGACGATCCTTGGCCTGGTTACCGCGGGCATCACTATTGTGCTTCAGGATTTCATTCTTGCCTTCTTCGGATGGTTCGTCTTGATGGGCAAGAACGGCATCCGCATCGGCGACCGGGTTGAGATCAACAGCGTTGGCGGAGAGGTAACCGAAATTGGCCTGATGAGCACTACGTTGCTTGAAACCGGAAATCTCGCGAACACCGGACTTCCCACCGGCCGCCGCATTTCCCTCATGAACAGCTTCGCGATCCGTGGCCAGTACTTCAACTTTTCGACTGCCGGCCAATGGATGTGGGACGAAATCGCCGTCAGTCTGCCGGCTTCGGCCGACCTGCCAGACCTGCTTGATAAGACTCAAAAAGCCGCCCTGGAGCAAACGCATGACGACGCCAGCCTTGCCGCCCAGGAGTGGCGCCGCACTGCGCACAGCGGACACCTGAGCAAGCTCGATTCCACACCCCTCGTAAATCTGGTGACGACCGCTTCGGGCTTCGACATCCATATACGCTACGTGACCCGAGCATCACAACGCGCCGAAGTACGCGTCGCGCTCCAACGCCGCATCTTCAATCTTATTCAGAACCCTGGCGCGCCCGCTCGTTCAGAGCCGCAAGCGACGCCGGCTCCCAGCTGATCCATTTGACTTCTTCCGCGTGGATAAGAATAAGAATGGTTGACAGCGCCGGCCGCGAGCCTTTAACTTAGTCCTAGATGCAGAGCCACCGCCATCATGGTCATCACCATCATCATGGGACTCCCATGCCGGCGGACTGCCATGGCCTGAGCTAAATCGGCCAGAGAGATCTGAAAAGAATCACCAGCCCGCCGGCGACCAACGCAGGCGGGCTTTTTCATTGCCACAAATCCAGTCCAAAGGAAAAAATCGTGGAACGACGCATTGATTTTGAAAAGATGGATGGCCTCGTGCCGGGAATCGTGCAGGACGCGAAGACCGGCGAGGTCCTGATGTTGGGATTCCTCAATCCCTTGAGCTACGCGAAAACTCTCGAAACCGGCTTCGTCACTTTTTGGAGCCGCACCCGCCAGAAACTCTGGATGAAGGGCGAAACCAGCGGCAATCGACTGAAAATCGTCTCAATTTCGACCGACTGCGACAATGACACGCTGCTTTTCCGCGTAGAGGTTGAGGGCGACGGCCTGGTATGCCACGAAGGCACGGTAAGCTGTTTTACGCGGCCGATTCAATCCGGCCCGGAGGTAGCTCGTGGCTGACAAACTTCGTCTCGGTATTCCCAAAGGCAGCCTGCAGGACGCGACCATCGCCCTCTTCAAGCGCGCCGGCTGGAACATCTACGCAGACGGACGCTCCTACTTCCCTTCCATCGACGACAAAGAGATTGAGTGTATGCTCATTCGCGCACAAGAGATGGCGCGCTACGTCGAACACGGCGTACTCGATGCGGGCCTCACCG
>JASHVU010000288.1 GCA_030044455.1 Acidobacteriaceae bacterium
AGCGGGTCAGCAGATGCGGAAGCAGTTTTAGACGTACGACAGCACTCTTTAGTTCAGAAGAATTTTCAGAGCGTGTGCAACTTTCGTAGCCTCTCTGGGTTTTGGGTGAACATGGGCACGAGGTCGAAGCCGAGGCCCCAAGGAGAGGAAAATGAATCGGACAGCACTTACACTTGCCGCGGCCGCCTTAATCGCTACGGGATCGGCCTTTGCTCAACAGAGTCAACCGGCGCAGACCACGCCGAACCAGCCCGCTCCCACCGTCAACGATCGCCGCGATAACCAGCAGGACCGCATCGCCAACGGCGTACAGTCCGGCCAGTTAACTGCAGGAGAGACCAAGAACCTCGAGGGCCGAGAAGCCAACCTGAACCGCGAGATCAGGGACGATCGACAAGGCGATGACGGCAAGCTCACAGGCCAGGAGCGGCAGCAGATCAACAGCCAGCAGAACAATCTGAGCCGGTCAATCTACGCTGACAAGCACAACGCTGCAACGGCACACTATGGTAACAGCGAGGTCGGCCAGCGCCGCGAGAAGCAACAGGACCGCATCGCCAACGGCATTCGCAACGGCTCGATGACCGCGGGCCAGGCAGCGCGGGACGAGAATCGCGAGCAGGGTATCAACGAGCAGATCCATGCCGATCGCCAGGGCAACGGCGGCAAACTTACCGCACAGGAAAAGGGACAGATCAATCGCGAACAGAACCGGACGAGCCGCACCATCTACCGTCAGAAGCATAGCTAGTGACACGTAGAAGGAAGAGCAGCTCTTCAGCATCAACTTAGTAAGTCAACTTAGGGCGCGAGTGCAATGCACATCGCGCCCATTTTGTTTTGCGCGGACGCAAGTACACCGTTCGGGGTCAAAGCCGATTCATATCCGTTTCGGGAATGATGTCATCTAAGGAAGCTCTGATCAAGTTGCCGTTTTGAAAGGGCACGGCTTCAGCCGTGCCGAAAAGTCAAGCAGAATGATTGGAGCTTTAGCTCCCGAGGACCGGTCCCGCAACTTAATCAGAGCTTCCCTAAGTACACCCGAGTTGAAAAATAAGTTGACCGAGCTGCAACTTTCCAGCCTTCCATGTGTTTTGGTTATCAAGGAACCACACACAGCATCACAGAGGAGATAAGTAATATGGAGCGCAAGATCTTTGTGTTTTTCGCGGCCGTCTTGGTTGCCACTGGAACGGCCATTGCTCAAACGAGCCCTACAGCAGGGCAGCCTTCCGAAACTCAGTCGACGACCACGCCGACAACGACGACCAGCAGCGCTCCCAAGCCCGGGACAGTGAATGCGCGCCGGCAGAACCAGCAGAATCGCATTGCCAACGGTGTGCAGTCGGGCCAGCTGACGGCGGGCGAGACCAAGAATCTCGAGAGCCGCGAAGCCAACGTGAATCGTGAAATCAAGGACGACCGCTCGGCCGACGGCGGCAAGCTGACTAACCAGGAACGGCAGCAAGTGGATATGCAACAGAACAACCTGAGCAAGTCAATCTACACCGACAAGCACAATGCGAACACCGCTCACTACGGAAACAACGAGATCGGTGCACGCCGCCAAAACCAGCAGAACCGCATTGCCAATGGAATCCGCAGCGGGCAGATGACGGCTGGCGAAGCAGCCCGGACCGAGAACAAGGAGCAGGGCATCAACGAGCAGGACAGGGCCGACCGCCAGGCCAACGGCGGCAAACTGACCAACGGTGAAAAGCAGCAGCTCAACCAGAAACTCAACGGCACGAGCAGGCAGATTTACAACCAGAAGCATAACGGCAAAGTCGCCCCCAAATAGGTACGCTTTCTTAACAACAGACCTGCGTTGCGTTGATGGAGGGTCGCTTCTGGCGGCCCTCTTTTTATCGTTGATGAGTATTCAGCTTATTTGCGGTGAAGATTCATCGTAGGCGGACGTTGGGCCAGGTGAGAATCGTGGCGCGTATGCTTGAAACCATGCGGGTAAAGACGGTGGGCTGGGTGCGCGCTAACGTTTTTTTGTGGGGAGCACTTTGCGCGGTCGCGGTTGTAGTGGCGGCGCAGACGCAATCGAGTGAAGTGACGATCACGCCAGCAATTGTTGTAGCCGGGTCTCCGGAATTGATTCGCGTGTCCGTGCCGGCCTCGAAGGTCGAGGGCGAGTGGATGGGCCACAAGATCGAATTCTTTCGCACCAAAGATGGGAGCGCATGGCTGGCTCTGGCAGGCGTAGATGTCGAAGGCGCCGTAGGCGCTTTTACTCTAAGGATCCATCTGAAGACTGCCGGCGGGGAGACACGCGATTTGAGCGAGACGGTAGAAATTCATGCGGCACATTACCGGACTGAGACTCTGAACGTTGAGCCAAAGTTTGTTGAACCGGGGCCCGAAGAGCTGAAGCAGATTGAGGCAGAAGTTGCACTAAAGGAAAAAGTGTTTGGTGCGAGCGCGGCAGAGCCCGAGTGGAGCGGTGATTTCATTGCGCCGGTAAGAGCGCAGCCCACTGACAGCTTTGGTGTGAGGAGGACTTTTAACGGCAAGCTGGCGAGCGTTCACAAAGGGATGGATTTTCGTGCGGCATCGGGCACGCCGGTGCATGCGGCCAACAGCGGAGTGGTGGTGTTGGCGCGGCCGCTCTACTACGAGGGCAACTGCGTGGTGATCGACCACGGCCTGGGGCTGTTCACGATCTCAATGCATTTGAGTCGCATCGATGTGCACGAGGGCGAGCGCGTGGTGAAAGGTCAGCGCCTGGGATTGAGCGGCGCAACGGGCCGCGTAACGGGACCGCACCTGCATTGGGCAGTGCGATGGCAGGGCGCGTATCTCGACCCGGCGAAGCTGCTGAAGATGAAGTTAACGACGGTACATTAGCGCAAGAGCGCTTCTTCTTCTTTTTCCAGCGTCGCAGGCGCAGTTGCCTGGACGGCCAGTCCTTCGCGCAACGCCTTGAAGGCGCGGTAGACAAACCAGCCCAGGTGCCAACCGTCAATGTACTTGTAAGG
>JASHVU010000289.1 GCA_030044455.1 Acidobacteriaceae bacterium
GTGGGTGCACCTGCGCCGCTGCCTCACCTGCGGCCACGTGGGCTGCTGCGACTCGTCAAAGAATCGCCACGCGCGCGCGCATTTCCATGAGACGCAGCATCCGCTCATCCAGTCGGCCGAGCGCGGCGAAGACTGGCGCTGGTGTTACATCGACGACGCCTATCTATAAAAGCGGAGTTCAGAAGAGAGCACTTTAGCCACAAAAATCTGATGCCCAGCGACGTGATAGAAGATATTTAACTCATACGGCACTTGGCTTTTGATTATTGAGAGCTTTTCCTCGGCAAGAATCTGCGCTGCAAATCCTTTGCTTGACGGGATCAGGGACTTGCGTAAAGGATTTGAAAGCGCGCGAGGCACCGTTTACCTCCGCCCCGCGGCCGAAGACCTGTTCGTGAAGGCCGCGATTGAGAAAGACGGCGCTGGAAAGCCTCAACCTCTCAACACCAATTCTTTATTCGGTATAGCAGGTTTCTCGGTTACAATTGAGGCCCCGACACCCAAGCCGAAAACGTCGATTGACTGCCAGGTTGAAGGGCATCAAATTCCCGAAAGGAATATCGATATGAGTTCACCGACACGGTCTGTCAACCAGCCGCCCGTACCGCAATACATGCTGCCCTCTGATGTTCGCAGCGCCTTCGAACGTCTTGGTTGGGTACCATATTCAGGAGATCTCTACTTCAACGGCGCGGGAACTACGACTCATCCTCACCTCCACTTGAAAACCAGTTCGCAGTTCAGGTTGGTGCGAGTCGATCGTGATATCAGACTCGCGGTTACGATGCTTGCATGGAGCGATGGTGGTCAGGGCCGGGGCGGAGGAGGGACGACTTTCATTCGGGACGGCAACGTTCGCATACAAGATTGGGAAGATTATATCGATATCTTCCGTATGAGCCGGGCTATGGCCGATGAGTTTTCATGGATTATGGACTACTTCACGAGAGGTTAGGCTGGTGAGCTGTGAGTAAGCGGAAGGCTGCTTCTTCGGGCTGTAGAACACTTGGAACTGTCGCCAGAATGCGCGGATCCCTTTCCACGAGACAAAACATTCGCTGATTGAGAACGCCGAGCGCGGCGAAAGCCGGCGCTGGTGGTAGATCGACGACGCCTACGCATAGACGGCGCTCCGGTTAGCGAATACGGACTCGTTACCTGCTGCCCCGGCAAAGAGCTATATCGAGTCGCTCCGGGCTGTGATATGCTTTTCGGGCAAATTCCACCGGACCGGTTAACTCGATGAAGCGCTGCACGATCCTGCTGCTCTTGGCATTTGTTTTCGCCTTGCCTTGCACAATGCTCGGACAAATCGCTGACGCCAAGCCGTGCCCGATCGAAGCACCCAGCGTTACCACCAATACGCCCAACATCTTCAACGACCAGCAGGAGCAGGACCTTGGCGACGCGTTAGCTGAAATGTTCGAGGCGGACATGCGACTTGCCGAGCCGGGTAAGGACGACGAGCTGACCCGTATTGGGGAGAAACTGCTGGCACAGTTGCCATCCAGCGGCATCAAGTATCACTTCCGCATCTACGACTCCGGTGATATCAATGCCTTTTCGACAACGGGAGGCCGCGTCTACATCAGCCGCAAGCTGATTACGGCTGTAAAGAACGAAGACGCGCTGGCAGGTGTAGTGGCGCACGAGCTCGGCCATCTTGCGGCGCATCAGGTTGCTATCGGCATGACCTACGGCTTTAAGGTCCGTCTCGGAGTTACGCAAGTGGGTGACCGGGCCGATATTTTCGCCAAGGTGCATAAGTACTTCAATACACCTGAGAATCCCAACGAGAACAATGATTATGAGGCTAAAGACGAATTAGTTGCCGACCATCTGGCAATTTACGCAATGGTGAAGGCGGGCTACGCCCCGGCCAGTTTTCCTGCTTTCTTGAACGACGTAATGGTGAACAAAGGCAAGACTGGAAACTGGCTGACCGACACCTTTGGGCTCACCAACGACGACCAGAGGCGGTACCGCGAATCGCTGAAGCTAATCAATGAACTGCCGCAGGGCTGCCTCGACCGCAAGCCGACGGCCAGCGACGCGTTCCTCGCCTGGCAGCGCGGCATCGTCGAAGAGCGCGTGCAAACCGCCGCGGCAAACGTGGCCGGCGATAAGCCGGTTAAGCTTGACCCGCCGTTGCGGCCGAACCCGTGGCGCATCCGCTTCAGTCCCGACGGCAGATATGTTCTCGTGCAGGACGAAGGCAGTATTACCGTGGTGGACGCGAATGCTCACAAGGTTCTCTTTCGCCTAGACGCGCCAGAAGCCAACGGCGCGATGTTCACTCCCGATTCCACTGGCCTCGTCTTCGATGACGACAAGCTGCGCGTGGAGCGTTGGGATGTTGCCAGCGGGAAAAAGATCGATACCAAAGAGATGATTGTGTACGACGGATGCACGCAGAATAAGCTCGCCCCTGACGGCAAGACGCTGGTCTGCCTTAAGGCGCAATTCGGCGACGCTAACGTGAAAGTCGGTTTGAGTCTCATCGATGTCGATTCAGGCAAGCCGTATCTCGACAAGCCAAATTTCTACACTGCCAGCGCATTCACTGCCAGGTCGGAACTGATTGATGTAGCCGGCAGCATAATGAGCGGGTCCAACTTTGCGTCGGTGCTTATCGATCCGACCGGCCATTATCTTCTGATCTCGATTGTGGACCAAACTGTGGCATTTGACCTTCAGAAGCGCCAGCAGATTCAGCTTGGCGGAAAACTGAAGGGCCTGCCCGATTCGACGATGACTTTTCTGGGACCTGACAAGTTTTACGTGGTCTTGAGGTCATTGGGCGCCAAGGTCCCTTACCCGGCCCAGGTGCTCAGCTTCCCTGATGGCAACGTTCTGAACGAAACGTCAATTGGGGACCAATCACTCCACGGCGCAACCAAAGGTGACCTGATTCTTGCGGGGCCGTTCAAGGACTTTGCGACCGGAATCGTGGACCCCACCACGACAAGAATTGTAGGCGGCTGGCAATTCGACTCCGCCGATTTGTGGGAGAAATACCTCGCTGCCGAAACCGCCGCAGGCGGATTGTTTCTTGGACATCTTGGCGCCAGCGATGGGGTGCAGCTTGACCTTCCACTAGGCCCATTGCCAAAGCCTTATGCGGCGCAATTCTCTCCCGACGGAAAATACCTTGCAGTTTCGCTTAAGGGGCGCACGGGTGTTTGGGACTTATCGACCGGCAGGCAGCTCAACTTGATGCGGCCCATGAGTTCACTGTGGGTTGACGATCATGATCACTTGTACGGCATCCTGCCAAAGTATTTAACGCACGATGAAGACGAGATTGAGATGGAGTTGGGAGGGCAGGGCGCTAAGGAGCTCGGCAAGCCGGAGAAGGACGAGCGGCAGCACGAGAATTATCAATACGTCTTCAAGTCGATGGGCAAGAACACTGACCTGAGTTATCACGCGACGCTTGAAGTAAAGGATATGGAGAAGCAGACCGTGCTGTGGTCGCATGATTATCCTGGCGAAAGCCCCGTGTGCTGGCCTTCGGACGACAGCCGAATGATGCTGGCGTGGGACCTGACCAGCAATACAGCGAAGGGCGAGATTAAGAAATATCCTAGGTTGCAGGACCAGACCAAGAACCTCGCGACACACAGGAAAGGATTGCTGATCGAAACAGTCGATCCTAAAACCGGCGAGCCACTTGAAGAGGTGGCCCTTCCGGAGGCCGACTTGTCGAGCGGACAGAATGATGAGCGTTTTGCGCGCGTCTCAGGCGAATACCTGCTGGTGAACGGAGAGCATGGCAACACAGCCATCTATCGGATCGATTCGGGTGCGAGGGTCGGCGAGTTTTTTGGCTCGCCTGTCGCGACGGATGCCTCGAAAGGGCTTATCGCGGCCGTAAATCGCGAAGATGAGCTCATTATGGCGGAGGAAAAGTCCGGCAAGGAGCTTGAGCGCTTTTCTCTCGGCTCGCCGGTACGGCTGGCGCGCATCACGACCGGCAGCGATGCCAAACTGCTGGTGCTCACTGCCGACGAAATTGTGCATCAGATTCCGCTACCACAGTAGGCTGGCGCTCTTAATCATGCCTGGGCGCGGTTCCTGTATTATGCCTCACAAGGTGGAGCGCTCCAAGCATGGATCATGCCGGGCCCTTCTGGGTTCGGTGTGAGCCTCTCTGGGGTTACCCCAGGGGAACGTGAAGAACTTGCCGATCCATCGCGTGACCGTGGCCTGCGCTCCCGCGCAGATCAGCTCACGCCATGCACGACTCGTTGGAGCGCTCCACTGCAACTCCCGAGGCCCAATCCGCAGTTTTTGATGGCGCTGGCGCGGGCGATTCTGGCAGGCGAGCCGAGGCCGAGTGCGATTGCCGCGCGGCTGCGCGATTTGCTGGGGCGCGACTGGCGCTGGATTAATGGGCTTGCAAAGAGGTACGCCGAGAAATTTGCCCGTGGCACGCGGCCGCGCGCGAAGGCAGTGGTAGAATTTCTCAACTCCGACGCTGGATTCAGCGGCGCCTATGCGCGGAGCAAGATAAAGCCTGTTATCGTCAATCGCTTCGGCTCTCCCGTGCGGATGCTGCCGGTGCGCGCGGCGGCAGAGTGGCAGGTTCCGGCCATTGAAACGGAAGGCGCGCTGGCTGCGTGGCTGCGAGCCACGGCCGAAGAACTGGAATGGTTTGCCGATCTGAAGCGGTTTGGCGCGCGCAGCCGCGAAGAAAAGCTGCGCCACTACAATTACTGCGTGCTGCCCAAGCCCGGCGGCAGCGTGCGGTTGATTGAAGCTCCCAAGCAGCGGCTCAAGCAGATGCAGCGCCAAATTCTGACCGGGATTCTGGAACGCATTCCTGCGCACGATGCAGCGCATGGATTCGTGAGGGGCCGTTCGATTAAAACATTCGCGGCCGCGCACACCGGTCAGCGTGTGGTGCTGCGCATGGACCTGCGCGACTTTTTCCCGTCAATCCGCTCGACGAGGGTGCAGGCGTTGTTCCGCACGGCGGGCTACCCTGAGCGTGTGGCCGATCTGCTGGGTGGCCTGTGCACAACGGGCACGCCGAGCCATGTATTCAGCGCGAAGCACCCCTCAAATACGGGATTCAATGTCGATCCCATTGCGCTGCATCACGCGCGGCAGATCCATGCAATTCCGCATTTGCCGCAGGGTGCGCCCACATCGCCGGCACTGGCGAATTTGTGCGCGTATCGTGCCGATTGCCGTTTGAGCGGATTGGCCCGAGCGGCTCGTGCAACCTACACGCGCTACGCCGACGACCTGGCGTTTTCCGGTGGCGAAGATTTCGAACGATGCGTGGAACGGTTTGCTGTTCATGCCGCCGCAATTTTGCTGGAAGAAGGATTTGAGGTAAATCATCGCAAGACACGCGTGATGCGCCGCGGCGTGCGGCAATACCTCGCAGGAGTTGTGGCGAACGAGCATGTGAATGTGATTCGGGCGGACTTTGACCGGCTCAAGGCAACGCTCACCAACTGCGTGCGCCTGGGGCCTGCAAGTCAGAACCGCGAAGGCTTCACAAACTTTCGCGCACACCTGGCTGGGCGCGTCTCGTTTGTGGCAATGTTGGACCCGCAGAAGGGTTTGCGGCTCAAGAAGATCTTTGAGCAGATTGCATGGACGGAGGAGCGATGAAAGTGGAACGGCCTTTCAGGAGGCGGAGCAACTCAACAGGGTGTTGGAAAACCATTCCGCGGGGGTTAACCCCCGCGCCGTTTTGTGAACTCGACGGTACGGCTGAAGCCGTGCCCTTTCAAAACTGAGGCGCAATGGAGCTTTTCCGTCGCTTCTTACGCCAACTCCACCTCGATCGATTTTTTTTCCGCGTCGAGCTTTACGATTTTGAAGCTGCGCAACTGGCCTTCGGCCAACGGCTCAGGCTTGGATTCGGGGGTGGGTGCGTTGCCCTTCCAGCGCGCCTTGAGCATGGACGAAAGCTGCGAGAGGTCGGGTTTGCCCGGAGCTTGTGGTTCGGCGGGCGGCGCAGTGGCCTTCGCCGGGGAAACTTTGCCGACGCGGCCTGTAGCTCTTATTCCATCGCCCAGGTCAACCTGCAGCGCCGAGCCTTTGACCTCAACTACGCGACCTGAGACAGTGTCGCCGGGCTTATGCTCGGCGATGTATTCGTCGATGCTGGTCGGGATGAGCTGCTTGATGGAGAGCTTCATCTGGCGCTTTTCAGTGTCGATCGCGAGCACCAGCGCCTGCACCTTTTGGCCAGTGTGCAGTGCCTCGCTGGGATGGTTGAGCCGCCGATCAGCCACAATTTCGCTGATGTGCACCAGGCCCTCGACGCCCTCGGCAATTTCGACGAATGCGCCGAAGCTCATTATTTTGGTTACCGGGCCCGTGACTTGCGAACCGGCCGGATAGCGACGCTGCGCCTCGACCCACGGGTCTGCGAGCGTCTGCTTGAGGCCGAGCGCGATGCGCTTTTCCTCGAGCTTGACGGAGAGAATCACCGCGTCCACGCGGTCGCCGCTCTTGAGCAGGTCAGAGGGATGGCGCACCTTTTTGGCCCACGACATTTCTGAAATGTGAACCAAACCTTCGAGGCCTGGCTCGATTTCGACGAACGCGCCAAAGTCCATTAACTGCGTGACCGTGCCTGATACGCGCGCGCCAACAGGATAGCGCTCTACTGCTGTCTCCCACGGCTCTGGTTGAAGCTGCTTGAGGCCGAGCGAAATTTTTCTGGCTTCGGGATCGATACGCAGAATCTTGACCGTCAGTTCCTGGCCGACCGAGAGCACGTCATCGGGCTTGGCGATGCGGGCGAGCGAAATGTCGCTCACATGCAGAAGGCCGTCGATTCCGCCAAATTCTGCGCCGCCAATGGTGACGAATGCGCCGTAGGGCATGATGGTGCGCACGGTTCCTGTAACAATGTCGCCCTCATTCAGTGCCGCGCGGCGGCCTTCCATCTCGGCGCGCGCCTGCTCCTCGAGCACCACGCGGCGATCCACGACTACATCTTCATCGGTCGTATCGAGCTTGGTGATGCGGCAGGTGATTTCAGTGCCCACCAGGGTCTCGAGCTCGGCGGCATCGCGCGTTCCGCTGCGGCTGGCCGGCATAAAGGCGCGCACGCCCACGTCCACACTCAACCCGCCCTTGACCACTGCAGTTACGGTGCCGGCAACTGCGGTTTTCTCAGCAAAGGCGCGTTCGAGGGCCGACCAGTCGCGGGGCTGTGCTACCTTGAAGCGCGAAAGCACGTAGTAGTTCTCTTCGTTGCGGCCGGTGATCGATACTGGAAACCGGTCACCCGGTTTTACTCCCTCGGCATTGTCCGGGAATGAAGTGCGGGGCAGCACACCCTCCATCTTGTAGCCCACGTCGAGGAACACCTGGTCCGCCGTGACCGAAACCACGGTGCCCTCGAGACGGTTTTGCGCGGCGCGATGCGTGTGGGTGCGCTCATAGTCGCGCAGAACGTCGCCGAAGGATTCCTGAGGGAACTGGTCGTCCAGAGGCTCGTTTGCGGCGGTGGTCGACAACGCAGGTTCTGTCGCGGACTGGCCGCCGGCATTGTCAATAAGATTGTCGCTTCGGCCTTCAGTCGCTGGTGCGGGCAGTGGCGCCGCATTTGCGGTCTCAGCAGGAGACGCGGTCTCGACGGGAGGTGCGACCCGGAATGCCTCTGGCCCTTCAATCGCGGGGGCGTGTTCGATTTCGACAGGTCCATCCGCGGCCGGCGCGGGATCTTCTGATGCCACCGCCGCTGGCGCAGGCTCAGTTGCAGGTTGTTGCACCAATTGGGCAGCGGGCTGGGCGGCAGGTTGAGGTTCGATCGTGGTTTCGTCGTTCATAACGGGTTCGGCTCTTATTGTTTCACGGGAGGACGAAGAGTTAGCTCAGATGACGGCGCAGTACACCACACTCCGGTTTTTTGGTTGGCACGCACACATGTACGAGCCGTCACGGAACGGTCGCCGGAGCGGCGGTACGCTGGAGGCGATTCCCAAAGGGAAAAGTTATGAGGTCGAATCCGAAGGCGATCGTGTCGGCACTGGCGGTGGTTGCAATCGAGTGGACGCTGGCCATATACGCCTGGGGTGGGTTCAGAGCCTTTTTCGCTCATCCTGCCTTTTTTGCGCTGGCGGCGGTGGTTGTCTGCATGATGCTAATGATGCCGTTCACAGGCGGCAATTTCAACCCCGGAGAGAAGGAAGATCGCGGCAACCGCTGGGTGCTTCCGGCGCTTTTTTTCATAGCGTTGCTCAACACTTTTTTATCGCCTCTGACTGACCGCCTGGGTTTTATGACGATTGACGGCGATGCAACACGCTGGATTGGTGTTGCGCTTTTTGCCTCGGGTGGCGCGTTGCGGCTTTGGGCGGTCTTTGTGCTGGACCGGCGATTCAGCGGGCTGGTAGCCATTCAAACGGACCACAAGCTCGAGACCGGCGGAGTTTACAAATGGGTTCGCAATCCCTCGTACCTGGGGATGGAGATTCACCTGGCCGGCTGGGCGCTGACCTTTCGCTCTGTCGTGGGGATTGTGGTGGTGGCGCTTGGACTCATCCCTCTGGTCTCCAGGATGCGATCGGAGGAAAAGCTGCTGCGCGAGCACTTCGGCGCGGAGTACGAATCGTATTTCGCCCGCACATGGCGGTTGGTGCCCTGGATCTACTGATCACACACCAATGTGAGACGCCAGCCCTGCATTCGCTAGACACACCGCCGCGTGGCGAGCGAGAATGGGCACCGCACGAGGAAACAACGAATGAAGCTGAATGAAATGACACGCAGGGATTTTGTGCGCCTCGGTGCAGGCGCCGCTGTTGCTACCGCAGCCGTCGCGCAGGCCGCTCAAATCAGATCTCTCACCGCACCGCAACACTCGTCTGACAGTCTTCCCGACGGCCGCAAGATCCGCTTCGGCATTGTCGGCACCGGAATTCGCGGCTGCGATCTGCTGCGCTCGGCGCGCAATGTTCCTACCGGCGTGTGCGTGGGCTCAGCCGACCTCTACTCCACGCGCCTCAAAGCCGGCATCGAGGCCTATGGCTCGGATTTCGAGACTTCCGGAGACTATCGCCGCCTGCTCGACCGCAAGGATATCGACGCCATCTTCGTCGCCACCTCAGACCATCATCACCGGCGCGTGACTCTCGACGCCGTCGCCGCCGGCAAAGACGTCTACTGCGAGAAGCCCATGTCGCATAACGTTGCAGACGGATTTGCGATGCTTGAGGCCGTTCAGTCGCACATGCGCATCTTCCAGGCCGGCAGCCAGCGCGTCAGCTCCATCCTCTACCTCAAGGCGAAAGAGATTTACGACTCAGGCCGCCTGGGCGAAGTGCGCGAGATCGATGCTCAGGTTAATCGCAACTCACCTGGCGGTGCCTGGGTGTATCCCATTGGCGACGACGCCAGCCCCGAAACCATCGACTGGAAGGCTTTCCTGGTTGACGCCCCGCAAATTCCCTTCGATCCTGTCCGATTCTTCCGGTGGCGATGCTTTAAGGATTACGGCGCCGGCCTCGCCGGCGATCTTTTCGTGCACCTTTTAAGCGGAATTCAGTTCATCACCGGCATCAACGCGCCGGCGACGCGCGCCTACTCCACCGGCGGGATCTATCACTTCAAAGACGGCCGCGACTTTCCTGACTTTATCGAGACCGTCAACGACTTCTCGACACCCAACGGTCCTGTCCACATCAATCTCCACTGCAGCCAGATCAACGACAGTGACGACGATCGCACCGTGCTCTACGGCTCGGCGGGCACGTTGGTTCTTACCGGGCGGTCGGTGACATTTACTCCCCAGGACGTGCGCCCCCGCTTTGAATCCTACGGTTGGAACGGCATGACTGAGGCGCAGAAGCAGAAGGGAATGGCGGAGTGGAAGGCTGCTCATCCCGACCCGATGCCGCCCCTGCCTGAAGCTGAGACCTTCACGGTGCCAAACGGATACGACGACACTGCCGACCATATCGCCAACTTCTTTAGCGCGGTGGTCACGCGCCGGCCGGTAGCGGAGAATGAAGTCTTTGGAAATAATGCGGCCATCGGCTGCCACATGGCCAATCACTCGTACTTCGAGCGTTCCATCGCCACGTGGGATGCGGCCGCGAAGAGCATCAAGACCTAAAGACAAGGATCAGGGGTCAGGGATCAGGGCGGAGGCAAGCAATAGAGCAGAAAGCAGTGACGGGAGGAATGGGATAGTGATTGCATCGCGTAGAGATTTTTTGAAAGTAGCGGGAGCGGCTGCGGTAATTGCAGGCGCGGGCAAGGCGGAGGCACGCACGCTCAAGATGCCGGTGGGTCTCGAGCTCTACTCGGTGCGGGAGATGCTGCCAAAGGACTTCCAGGGAACGCTCAACCAGGTGCATGCGGCGGGTTACGGCGTGGTTGAGGCTGCGGGTTATTACAATCATTCGGCCGCCGAAGTTCTCAGCGCAATGAATAGCGCGGGATTGCGCTGCATCAGCGCCCACTACCCGCTTGCGTTGCTTGAAGCACAGCTCGACTCAATCGTCAGCTATGCCAAGGCGCTTGGCCTCGAGTACATCATCTGCTCTTCGTCTGACGGAACGCATCGCGACCCCAACGCTCACGGCGAGCCCACGCTCGACGACTGGCACTGGAGGATCGAACAGTTCAATCGCATTGGCGCCACGGTGAAGTCCGCCGGCATGACCTTTGGCATTCACAATCACACTCCGGAGTTCGCCACCATCGATGGTGTGCTGGTGTACGACGAAATCATGAAACTCACCGATCCCAGCGTGGTTACTCTGCAGATGGACTGCGGATGGGTCTACCGCGCAGGTCACAGCCCGGCCGAATTCATCGCGCGCGACCCCAGTCGCTTCGAGCTTCTGCATGTCAAAGACATGATCCTCGTGCCGGGGTCGAGTGAGCCCAAGTTGCCGGTAATGGGCAAGGGCAACATCGACTATAAGCCCATCCTGCGCGCAGCCACACACCTCAAGTACTACTTCATCGAGCAGGAAGAATTCGACGGCGACCCGATGACAGAGCTGCGCGAAGATGCGGACTACATGAAGCACTTCAACTACTAGGGTCTGAGAGGAAGACCGCGCCTTAGCTCACCCCCGGGGTCACTCCTCAATAAATGCCTTGAGCCGCGCGAGCGCCGCGTCCCACTCGCGCGAAACGCGTTGAACATACTCTTCAATCTCGCTCAAGGGGTGCGGGTCAAGCTCGAACCGGCTCTCCCGGCCCGCGCGCACGCAACGCACCATCCCCGCCCGTTCCAGCACGCGCAGGTGCTTCGTAATCGCCTGCCGCGTCAGCCGCGTGTTTCGGGTTAGCTCGGTAATCGACTGAGCTTCGCCCGCGGCCAGCCGTGCCACCAGGGCCAGCCGCGTCTCGTCGCCCAGTGCTGCGAAAACAACCGCTGGCGCAGGCCGGCGCAATCGCAGTTTACGGGTGCGCGGCAACGTAAACCTCGATGTTCTTCATCTGCTGCGCCCATCCGCCTTCGTTGCCCCTGTAGTTCTGCTCGCGGCGGTCGTCGGGCAGCTTGCTGAAGCCCGATTCGGTCACGGTGAGCAAGGTGCCGGTTTCGGTGGGCGTCAACCGGAACTCGACCAGCGTCCTCGGCTCGCCGGTGTAGTCGGGCTTGTAGTGCTCTTTGGCCAGCGACTTGGGTTGTGCCCAGGTGTAAGAGAAGAGCTTTTCCGGGATCATCTGTTCAATCTGCGCCTCCCACACCACGTGCTCGAAGCCGGGATGGAGAATATTTCCGCGCACCGTCTTGCCCACAAGAAAAGGCTCGGTGAGCGCAACTCTGAACCACTCGCCGAATTCGCGATAGTTGGTTAATGCCTGCCAGACCCGCGCCACGGGCGCCTTCAGCTCAATCCGTTTTTCAATTCTGTCGGGAACCAATATGCTACCTCCAGGTTGCATAATAATCGCTGCGGTTCACATCGTGCAACTATTGGGTTGCGCATGTCAAGACTTATTTCGGCCCAGTTTCAATTGGTCCAGGCGCGGTTTCCGTTAGGCTGGAGTTATGAATGTTTTTGACGAAAAGCGCGCCGAGCTCGAGCGGCACGAGTTCATGATGGGCATGGAGCGCGGCCGGCTTGCCGTTGCGCTCGACCTGCTCACCGATTCCCTGATCCTCGTCGGCCAGCACGGGGTTTACTGCGCCTCGTCGCGCAACCCATTAAAGCCTGCCCTCGACCTCGAGGCGGTATTGAGCGGCATGGAGGGCGCGAAGGCCCTCATTCAGTCGGTGATGGAAGAGCTGCGCGTGGCGCGCGAGAAAGAAACGAGCCAGTAGCCAATCGCCGGTAGTCAATAGGCATTAACTGGGTTCACTGATCAAGCTACGGATGGTGGTGCGGGACCGTAAACGCGACCATCCGCAACAGCACTATCAGCACGGCAACCACCGCAAGAATCGTGATCAAAACGACCGGGCCGAACTGGCCACCGAACTTTTCGCTGTCCTTGGCCTTGCGCTTCATGACGCAATTCCTCTTTATCGCAATTCCTGAGCAGCTATCTCCCGAAGGTGAAGTACTCAAGTCGACGCGACAACAAGGAGCGGCGACCTTGAACAAACCCGGAAAGGACACATCACCTCAGGAATTGCCGTGGCTCGCCCATCATGTTACGCCGAATTCTTGCGCCGAGCACTGGCGTTTAATTCGGAATTGCGGGACGGCCACGTACGAAGCGCAGATTGATGGTGCGGCCAGTGGTGAGCAGAAAGCCGTCGATCTTGCCGTTTGCGTCGCGTGTGAAGCGGATCTTGCCGACATCGGCTAAGAAGAAATCGGGCGTCACAGGCCGGAGGGCATCGGGGCTGTTCTTCAGGCGGAAGAGAACAAGCCGAATCCGGTCCTGTTCGCCGGCGGAGAGGCCGGCCGCGTGGAAATGCGCCACCTTGAACTCGTACAGCGGGTCGATCTCGGTGCTGGAGTAAACGCCGGCGTACCCCGCGAGCTGCGCGTCGGAAGGCGTGTAGGCCGCCGTAGCCGTGAACGTTTCGGTCTTGCCGTTTCCGTGCTTGATTGTGAGTTGCTGCGGGGTTCCAGGTTTCGCAGCGAGAAACGTTATTTCGTCGGGCGTGTCAGAAATGCGGAACTGGTTTTCACTAATGGCCTTCACCGGCTCGGCGTAGTCATCGCCCGCATTGCCCGCCTGCAGTTGCCCATCCCTGACGAAGAACCGCACCACATCGTTTTCATCATCCACGTTCACATACAGGCCCACACGCGATTGCATCTGGTTCGGCGTGAGCTTGAATGGCGGCGAGTCATCGTGAGCCGCTGCCTCCTCGGGTTTAAGCTCCTTTGCGAGGTAGATGCCGGCGACCTGGCGCGCGAGGCCGCCTGGATCGCTTGCGCCAAGGTTGCACAGGCAGGCAACGCTGAAATGCTGATCGGGAAAGCGGATCAGATCGGATCGATAGCCTGCGTCGGCGCCGCCGTGATCAACGATGTTGAGTCCGCGATATTTGCTGATCGCCAGGCCGGCTGCGTAATCGATCTGCTCGCCGCTATTCAGCTTTCCCTGTTCCTGCAGGCTGTGTATCAGTGACGGTCCGCCGACGCGCGGATTGTAGAAATTCTCGTCCCAGAGGGCAAGGTCTTCGACCGTAGTGAGCAGGCTGGTGGCGCCTACCGTGTCGTAATTCGTGACGCTCAGCTTGAACGTGTCGCCGGCCGATTCGTAGCCATAAGCCATGTCTTTCACGATCTCGTCGAAGTCGTCACGAAAGTGAGTGTTCTTCATGCCCAGCGGAGCAAAGATACGCGCGGTGGTGAACTCGCGCAGCGACTGCCCGCTTACCCGGGCCACAATTTGACCCAGCAGAGTATAGCCGGTGTTGCTGTAAAGGAATCGCGTGTTAGGGGCGAAGTTCAGCTCCTTCTGGTGCGAAACCAGGTAGAGCACATCGGCGTCGGTAACGCGATCCTGTGACAAGCGCCAACCGGACAAGTCGACCAGGTCCCATTGGTCGCGCAGGCCGCTGGTGTGGTGCAGAAGCTCGCGGATGGTGATGGGCGTGCCGAAGTCGGGCAGCTCTGGAATGTACTTGCGTACCGGATCGTCGAGCGAGAGCTTGCCCTCCTGGGCCAGCAGCAGGATCGACGCGGCGGTGAACTGCTTGGACATGGAGGCGACG
>JASHVU010000290.1 GCA_030044455.1 Acidobacteriaceae bacterium
AGCCGCGACGACGACAACGGCACCATGGAAGCCACCTACTACGGCGATGCTACGCCGTGGTATCACGGGACCGCGACCGGTCCTTGGGTGATGACCGACCAGGAAAACAACCTGGTTGGTTGCGTCAACCCCGATGGGTCCAAACTTTGTACCAGCCTGCCCAACATCTCCTGGCGATTTCTGACCGCAATGGCCAAGGGCGAGCCGCACCACTGGACCAGCATGGGCGGCGACGCGCAGCATGGCGAGCTGCGCGTGATGTTTGACGGCCCTCGGGTTGATGCATCGTATGACCCAATGCGCAAGCAGGGCGCCATCCTGCTGGGCAACGGAGGCGACAACAGCAACGGCTCGCAGGGGACGTTCTATGAAGGCGCGATGACGGCGGCGGGTACATTCCCGACCGACGCCACCGACCAGCTTGTGCAGGCCAACGTTGTGGCTGCCCATTACGATGTACCGCGGCTAAGCCTCGCGCCCGCCTCCGCAACAGCCATGCCGCCGGGGCTGCAGACGTTCACGCCTGGGAGTTCGCAAGACACCACCGTGACGTTCACCAATACCACGGGTGCACCGGCGACTGGCGTCAAGCTGAGTATTGCACTGCCCAACAAGCAATGGGCCTCGTCGGTTTTCGGCAACAGTGAAACATCGAAGACGTTCAGCGACCCGGTGGCTCCAGGAGCAAGTGTTAGCACGACTTTCAAAGTGACCTCGGGACCGGCGGCCTATAATGGCGACCTGGTGGGCGATGCATCGTGGAGCAACCAGGCAAACGGCGCGAGGCAATCGGTGTCAACAGCCGAGAAGGTGCGAAACGTGAGCCCGGTCAAAATGAATGAGTTCCGCATCAGTTCTGCCGCCAACTCGACAAATTCGTTTATTGAGCTCTTCAACGCCGGGGACCACGCCGTTGATATTTCAAATTGGACTCTGACCGAACGCCCGTCACAGCAGGCGATCTTTTCGTCGGTGAAGATTCCGGATAGTACGAAGCTTGGGGCCCGCGGGTTCTACCTTTTGGGGCTCTCCAATTCCGGTCTGGCAGCAGCCACACGGGTGGGCGACGTAGCCATCTATGTGAGGAACACAACCGGCTTGACCACCGGCGATTCGATCGAAATCGATACCGGCACAAAAGCGGAAAAGCGCAGGATTGCGAGTATCGGAACGGCGGCCAGCAATCATACGACACTCTGGCAACCCTTGCCCGACGGGCCATTGATGACCATTCCGGCCGGCTCGTCCAATGTTCCCGTTACCAGCGTGGCAGGCTTCGTGGTCGGCCAGAAGATTGCCCTCGGCTACGGAGCAATGTATCCCTCGGTTGCACGATCGGTGGAGAAGTACGAAGTGGCCACGGTTACGGCGGTCGGCAAGCAGGGGATGCAGGCTTATCTGGCGGCGAATGCGCCGGCGGGCGCGACGAACATCAAGGTGACATCGGTCGCCAACATCTCGACCGGTGACAAGATCAGGTTAGATATTGACAGCGTCGGCCACGGCATTGAGACCGTGACGGTAAGGCGCGTTGGTACGCGTGCGAGCGGTACGATGCTCGTGGCCGATGTGAGCGCGGGCGCGACCAATTTCAAGGTCCGCAGCGGGAATGGTTTCAATGTTGGTGACACGATCACCGTGGGTGCCCGAGGAGGCCGGAAAACGGTTACCATCACCGCCATCGGCACCCCCGGCGAGAACGGCACCGTTGTGGACTTTAACCCAGCTCTCGCCGAGGCGCATACCAGCGGTGAGACGGTGGTCGATGAGGGCACTGGCCTCGAATTGGCTGCGCCGCTTAAATTCAATCACGCGGATAATCTGCCTTTCAGTGATCGGGGAACAGGGATCAGCTTCCAACCGCCGACGGCATTTGCCCATTCGAGCAACGAGCCCGTGCAGGCACTCGGTTCCGGCATCACCCTCGATAGCCCTTTGACCAGAGAACACCCCATCAACGCAGTCGTGCGCGATGCGGCTGTGACGGCTGCTGGCTACCAGGGGACACCCCAGCCCAACCAGTGGTTCGGAGGTCCGGAGCTCACTTCCTACTCTCCGTTGTTCGGCCGCACAATCGCGGTCAAAGAGGGCAGCATGGTGCTGCGCGACGCCTCCGGCCTGGTTGTTGACAGCCTCAACTACGGTGGCCTGGTCGACCCGTGGGCGGCTGAAGGCTACCAGGGCACTTCAGGGCCCGAGCAGAGTGGCTGCTACGTGCCTGCCCCAGCCGCACGTGGTTTCGACCCGGGTGCTGGTGGTTTCGATAGGAGCGCGGGTCGATTCCCTGACGGCGTCGACACCGGCAGCAACTGCGCCGATTTCCTGACCCAGGCGGCAACCGCTTTGTCTGCCGCGACACCCGAGGGCGCGACCAATATCAAGGTCGCCAGTGTCGAGGGATTTAATGCGGGCCAGACGATCATGATCGATCAGGGCGCAAACCTCGAATCTGCGGTCATCGCGATGGTCGGAACGCCGGGTGCCAGCACCACGAGCGCTGCTGCCAGTGAGGGTTCCAGCGTCATTCCTGTGGCAAGCGCGTTTGGCTTCAGCAATGGCCAGGCCATCACAATCGACAGTGGCGTGAACGCTGAGACGGCGGTTGTCGCCGCCATTACGAGGTATCCGTCAGCCAGAATCACCCTTGCCCAGCCGCTTACTCATCCACACGCTGCTGGAGTGCAAGTCTCCGGCACCGGCATCACTCTCACCGCTGCATTAACCCGAGTTCATGCGCGCGGGGCGCAGGTCACTGACGACCTTCCCACGCCCGGCGCGCCCAACAAGTATTTGAGGAAATCGCAATAAGGGAGCCGAGCGGCTGCGTTAGGCCGCAATCGCGCGCATCGTCCCGAAATAGATGGTCGCAACCGGGATGGGTCGCGCGCACTTGCATGGCCCCGCATCGCCATCGACTAATCTGGAGCAATGGTGTTCAGATCACTTCGTCTGAAGTTCTCGATTCTCGCCGTAGTTACTCTCACTTTCATCCCGTCTTCACTGGCACAATCGGCGGCCATCCCCATCACCGTTGATGCCAATGCTCCCGCCCATGCTTTTCCTCACTTCTGGGAAGAGATGTTCGGATCCGGGCGTGCTTCACTCGCCTTGCGCGAGGCCTACCGCGACGATCTCAAAGCTGTTCATGATCAGGTGGGCATGCGCTATGTGCGCTTTCACGCTATCCTCCTTGACGATGTGGGCGTGTACAAAGAGGACGAGCACGGGAACGCAGAG
>JASHVU010000291.1 GCA_030044455.1 Acidobacteriaceae bacterium
TGCACTTCCACAGGTCGTTGTCGCCGGCCAGCACCAGCGTGTCCTGTTGCGAGGGCACAGCCGCAAGCGCCAAGTCGTAATTACCGTTGAGAATGGTCGCGGCTCCCTCACTATTGCTGACCTCGAGCAGCGTGGTGTTCCATTGCTTTGCAAACGTGAGGGTCGAATTGGCACACGTAGTCCCGCTGATTCCGCATTGGTCCTGCCACAGGCCCTGGTCCTGGTTGTTGACGTCCACACTCCAGGCAAAGGTGTCCCCTGAAACCGGATTGACGGCAAGCGCGGCGCGGAAGATGGGGCAAGCGATCGAACCCGCCTGGCCGGCGTTGTTGGGACAAAGAAACGCATTGATTCCTGCGGAAGGCTGGTTGGCGAGCCGCGTCCACGTCACTCCGTCGGCCGATTGATAGAAGCCGTGGAAGCGCACCGCGGCGATAAACAACTGCCGGACCGGGTTCCAGACCACGGCCATGGCAGCGTTGCCGTCGGGCGCATCGAATGCGTCAAGCGGGCCCTGCACGTCTTGGCCTGACCCATCGGTGATGGTAGCAAGGTGCCACGTTGCGCCGGCATCCTGAGAGTAGTAGAGCCCTTCGTAGCTGTATGAGGGCTGCTCGGCATTCACCAGGATGCCTTCATAGGCTTGCGAGACTGCGGCAACAACCAGCTGGCTGTTCGAACTGCTCCACGCGAAGCCGGCAAAGCCCTCGCCGACGAACTTGTAATCCTGCAGGCTAAGGCTGTCTTCCAGGTCCTGGGTCTGCTGTATCAACGACCAGGTCGTTCCGCCGTCGGTGGAGCGAAGGATTCCTGCGCCGTAGTACGAGTCGAGCACATCGTTGGGGTCGCCCGTACCAGCAAGGATTACGCCTGTGCCACCGGGCTGGACCGCGACCGCGCCGACGCTGATGGAAGCGTCGTCAGCGTAGTCGAGTGCGCTTACCGAGTCAGTGAGCGGGGTAAAGGAGATGAGCGAGGGATTCGATGCGGCGGCGTTTGCCGTCACCCACACGCCTCCACCCGTCGTTCCCAAGTAGACGTGGTTCCCCGTGGGGTCACTGGGGTCGAGAGCGATGGATGAGATTCGTCCCGTCACCAGTCCGTAGCTGGGCGTAAGGACAGCCGTGGGCCCGAGCGGCTGCCAGGTGGGAGTCGACGAGTTTGAAGAATTGGCGGTAAGGTCAGGGCCGAAAAGCGGATTCGGCGCTGGTTGAAACCGTTTGCGATTGGCGCGCGATCTGAATTGCCGGCCGGGTATGAGGCCTCGCCGGGCCAGGAAACGTTCGGCCTGCGCCACGCGGGGGGGCACCGGCTCACCCGTGTGCGTGCCCAAGGCTGGATTCCCCGGCCTAGCGAGGCCCGCGCCGGACCGGGCCGCAGAGCCAGTTGCTGATTGGGCCGGAGCCCAAACGCACACCACCAGCAACACGCCTGCGGCGAGCTTAGCCGCCCGCATGCGGAACGGAAGGAGCCGATTTTTTCCGCCGGCTGTTGAAGACGGCCCGCCTGAAATCTGACTTGCCATGAGAACAATCCCGCGCATCCGAGTCTCCGCTTGCGGCTCCCGTTCTGATGAAAATCTTCAAATGAGGAGCGGGAGCGATTCCATCGGAATGCGTCCAATCGACTGCTCGGATTCCGGGATTGAGATTGCTGCCCATTATAGGAACCGGAGATTTCCGGCCCGTGTGTGAGCCATCACACGTCTAAGTTGGCAGGATTTCGGGGGCTTTCCTGATGCGGGGATATTGCCTGGATTGAACGTGAAGGCCGTTTTGAAACAGTGTGCGGCGGGGAAGCAGCAAGATAACCGAAGATTCGCGGGCGTCTTCCGGTGGGATCACAATGTGCGGCTCACTCCGTCCATTGTGCAGGAGCGGGTCGGGTTAGGATTACACCGAGTGAAACGGGTCGAGATAACATCGACGTTCATTGCGGCCCTGCTCTGCGGCTGCGCGGCAGCTATGCAGGCGCAGGAGCCGGAGATTACGCCGGAGACGCATGTCGATGCGGCCACGATCGAACAGTGGCTGCATGGCAACGATCCGCGACTGGTGGCGTGGGCGGCAGATTTTGCACGTAGAGGCGCTGACGGGCAACTGATCGGCGAGATTCCTGCCGTCCTTGAACACACAGTCATACCTTCCCCGCAAGACGGGGATAGGGATCAGCGGCTTGCCGTTCTCGCGCTTCTCGATGCGGTCATCCAGCAGCAGGACGTGCAAGTTTCTGCTGCCGCAATCGCCAGAGTCGCAACAGCTTTTCCCGCTCAGGCGCTGGTTCTCATCAGCCGCCTCCCATTCGCCGAATCTCGATCCATGCTTAACGATTGGTCTTACGGCGTGACTCCCTCGTGGGATACGCGCCGTCTAGAACGCGTGGCCTCAATGATGCTGGCCCAGCATCCCGATCCGGAGTTTGTCGAACGTATTGCCGCAGCCGCCGGACAGACGATGACCGTCCACGTCGCCAGCTCTGATTCAGGCTACGGCGGGGGCTCGGGCTGTTGCGGAGATTCTCTGGGAGGCCCGCCGCGATCCGGCTGGCCCCAGGTTTACAACTACGGCCTGACCGAAAACGATCCCCAGGAAACCCCTCTTAGCTCCGGCTCGCAGCTTGTCATCGATCTCGCTGACGATCGCATTGTTGCGCGCAGATTCGCGGAAAATGGAGGCTGGGGCTCGTGCAACGGAGTGGAGAATCTCGATGACGTGACTCGCCATCGGCTGCTTGCCTACTGGCTGGGTATGAAACCTGTCGAAATGAGCTGGCAGCCGACCAGTGAGGTGGCAATCGTCTGGACAGATCAGGCCAGCTATGAGGGAAAGCTGGGAGCGCTCGTGAACGAGGAGCGGAAGAAGATGGTGGGGGCGCTGAAAGAATTAGAGAGCCGGAGTTTGCTGAGCGAGGAGCAGGTTGACTCAATCTCGCCGAAAATCACCGTCAGCATTGAGTGCGACATCACGCCATGCCCGGTGAAGTGAAGAAAATGCTCGACTTATTTTTGAGAGGTGGCGCCTTGAGAGGCACAGTGACATAATTATGTCATGGCTGTTCGCACCACTGTCGATATCCCCAAACCCCTGCACGACCGGCTGCGCAGGCGAGCCGCAGACACGGGCACTTCCATACGCATGCTCGTTGTGCGGGCTCTCGAACAGACCTATGCCGAGCCTCGCAAGGGAAAATTCGTAACCGGCCCGCTCATACGAAAGAAAGGGCAGCTCGGTCCGCGCTTCCCGATGGACGAAAATCC
>JASHVU010000292.1 GCA_030044455.1 Acidobacteriaceae bacterium
AAGGAATCGCTATGGAGACGGTTTCAAACTTGGCTAAGATCGTCCCGATCCCTGCCGCCAGAAGAATGGATGCGATTGTTGGCCAATAAAGCCGAAGTTTCTTGGGGTGAGGATTCTCAGGCATTTTGATACCCGCCTGAGCAGCGAATATTTTGTTTTGCTCCCTGAAGATTTGGTTCTGCTGATAGGCAAAGAAGATTGCAGCGATCCCGCCAATCACGATGATTGTTGTATTGATGAGGTCGGCAGCGCCCATGCCCAACATCCTTAACGATATTGCCATTAAGGGTAATGGATGGAGTCTGGTCATGCGAATGGATTGTTTCTAAAGGCAAGCCAATTGCCAAACAACAAAGTGTGGAAATCGAACGGCACCACCACCGAAAAATGATGGTGGGTAAGAGCCGACGATAGGAGGCGCAGGCTGAGCAAGGTGCGGAAGCAGACGGGATGAGCGGACCGTGGGGCGATCAGCCAGAAATATGAAGGGCTTATTGCTGAGTATGGTGCGCCCGGAGAGATTCGAACTCCCGACCTACTGATTCGTAGTCAGTCGCTCTATCCAGCTGAGCTACGGGCGCACTGGACCGAGGAGGAACTTAGATAGATTAACAGGGATAAAGCGGTGGCGCAATGCGGGTTGGGCTGATCCAATACGCTCCGGAAAGTCTGCCAGACTCGCTTCTTAAAACAGTTCCGGCACAGATTTTGGGGCGCTTGGTTAAAGGCGCATGGGGCCTAATGAGTACGAACTTCCCCGTGCCCTCTCACAAAGTCTGTTTAACCAGACATCCTTAACATCACACGCACTCCAGTTAATCGGGATGCGGCTGTAAAGGCAAGGGTGATCAGAGGTTCTCAACCTCTCAAGCACCAATTTTGCACCAAAAACGCACAGCCCAAACCCTAGCCAACCGCGGCCAGTTGTGTTAATGTACTGGTTTGCCAGCCTCGCGGACTTCGCAATAAGAGTAACAGCATCAGGCAGTTGGACCTGAGTTGAGGCGGCGGAAGCAGAAACGGAATGCCCGATTACATTTATCTCCTGGAAAACCGGCTTTCGGTTGACCAACGCCATGCGCTCAACAAGCTCAGGGAAGCCGCCCGGGACGCGGGCACAATTCTGTTCTTGACCGGTGGCGCGGTCCGTGACCTGACCAGTGGCCACGCCGTGCGCGAGCTTGAAGTTGCAATTCAGATAAATGCGCTCAAGTTGAAGAAATCGCTAGAGAAACTTGGCGCCAAAGTATGGGGCGAGGACGAGGCCTCTCGCACGCTGTACCTGTGTTTCCCGGGTACCGTTCGCGTTGACCTTGTGAGTACGCACCGGGTGGAGTATCCCAAGCCGGGCAAGCCGGTTTTCCATCAGGCATCGATTCAGGAAGATCTTCGCCGCCGCGACTTTACGGCAAATTCCATGGCGATTTCGCTGAATGAGGGATCGTTCGGGCTGCTCATGGATCCACTGAACGGCGCCGCCGACATCGAATCGCGAACATTGAGGCTGGTTTCAAATTACGGGTTCATCGAAGAGCCGTCGCTGCTGATCAGGGCGACCTGCTATAAGGCGCGCCTGGGCTGGGAGATGGACCAGCGGACACAGGCCCGCTATGAAAATGCCAAAAGCGAGGGCGTGATTGAGTCGATGTCGACCCATGCCCGCAGCCTTGAGCTGGAGCAGATTGGCCACGAGGAAGATGGCCTGAAAGTGCTGCGTGCGCTCGACGCCGAGGGCTGGATGAAGGTTCTTTTCCCCGCATGGACCCCCTCCAAGGCAGACGAGGAAAAACTTAAGGCGCTGCACGACCTGGCTGTGGAGTTACTGATGCAGGGCGTTCATGCCGACATGTCGGCTGCACAAATGCACCTGCTGACCGCAAAGCTCGCCCCAAAGGACCTGAGCGCTCTCAAGAAGTCAATGCTCCGGCCCGGTTTTGTTGAGGAATGGAACAATCTGGATGCGATTGCCGCCGGATTCGCTAAGATTCTGCTTGCCAAGCAGAACGCGAAGCCTTCGGCCGGATTCAAGCAGTTCACGAGCTATGATCCAGAAGCGGTTCTGTGGCTTGGCTTTACAAGCAAGGTGGCAGCGGTTCGCGAACGCTACGAACAATTTCTGAAAGTCTGGCCTGAGGCACGGCAGCGGATTCCGCACGGCCTCATGCAGGAGATGCGGATTACGCCAGAACTGCCGGGTTACAGCGAACTGGTTCGGGCGATTTTCCTTGAGCTGATTGACGGCAAGCTGACCACGCCCGAGGAGATGCGTGCCTATCTCGATCCGCATTCGCCGCCGCCTCCTCCGCCGCCAGTGAGCGTCAAGCGGACACGCGCCAAGCGGAGCGCGGAGTCCCGGATCAAGGAACGTGAGCTGGAGGAAGATGGCGAGGAATCGCTCAGCAGTGACGAAGACCCAGACGACCTTGGCGCTGACGAGGACGAGTTGGACCTCGGGATCGGCGGGGGCCATATGGATGAGGAAGTAGCCGAGGAGTCTGACGAGGAAGAAACCGAAGATGCTGAGGATGAGGAAGCTCCTCGCTCGAAGCCGTCTGCGAAGAAGGCCGCGGCTGAACCAAAAGCGGTCAAGGCGGCAGCCAAAGCACCGGCAAAACCTGCTGCGCCGAAAGCTGAGCCCGCTGCAAAGCCCGAAGTGAAGAAGCCGGCGGTTCCGGTCAAGGCTGCGGTTTCAACGCCTCCGGTGAAATCCGAACCAAAGAAGTCGGCTTCTCCGCCCAAGGCTGCAACTCTTGCACCGGCTGCAGCATTTGCCGCTGGACACACTGCCAAACCTGCTGCTCCGGTCAAGACCGTTGCGGCAACCAAGACTTCCGCCAAGCCTGCCGCACCGGCGAAGGCGATTGCCAAAAAACCGGCTGCGCCCGCAAGGGCCGCCAAACCTGCTGCAAAACCGGTTGCGAAAAAGGCCGCAGCCAAGAGTTCCACCAAGGCTGCGCCAGCCAAACAAGCAAAGGGCAAGCCGCTGGCGGCGAAGCCGGCCAAGAGCGCCAAGCCCGCAAAGCCTGCCGCGAAGAAGCCCGCGCCCAAGCCAGCTTT
>JASHVU010000293.1 GCA_030044455.1 Acidobacteriaceae bacterium
CGGCCAGGTTGGTGGCCTGCAGCAAATCTCGCCAGGTGCCCAGAAACACGAAACGCCACTTCATTGAGTGGCGTTTCGGATCTTAGTGACCGGTCCCCTCGACCGGTCACTGGCCCCCCTCAAATGTGTGGCCGGGGTTTGTGCCCCTGGCCGTCTGAAGGTTTTGCCGACTGGCTTTTCCCATTTCAGGGTCGCTCATTGGCGATTGCTCTTGCCGGACCTGCTGTTATGAATGCTGTCTCGGATGAACCCGCACAGCGGTACATCACTGGCGCTATGAATCTTGCAATTGGGTTGCCGTTTGGAAGTTCCCTTGTTTTCAATGAGTTGGTCGGTTTGCACGCGTATGGATTTTCGAATTAACGGAGGACTGGGCCGCGGAATTTCAAAAAATCATAATTCGTCGGCCGGATGCGTGGGCTGGACCATGATGTGGAACACTCAATCAGCTTCCGAAGCGGGTGCATGGCTCGAAGGTGCGCAGGCAGCCGCAGTGCTCAAGTCGGAAGAAGCCGCGGGAGTCGCGGGTGTCCAGGGCGCGGCGAGGCCATGGCAAATGAGCTTTCGTGCGGTTACTAAGAATAGCGGCAGCTCATGAGATCGGTCGGAATCTCGACCCGCAGGTTTGGGTCCTTGCAACCGGAAATATGGCAAAAAACTACGACTTCGGAGTATCCAGACTTGAAGGCACATGATAGAGTGGCCGGGAAGCGGAAGCCTGAATGGGATTTCCAGCTCCGGAGGTCGCTATGGGTTATATGGACGATTTCTATACGGAAGCCAACATCATCGGTCACACCGGTAGTCTCGCCGACAACCCCACGGTGTACTTTGCTGACGCAGGCATCATGAACCCCGTTACACGCGTCGTCAACGGCAAGAACCAGGTGATGGTTAAGTTTGGCCACATTACGCAGCACCATGACCTTCCGGGGAACATAGGCAGAGAGACCGTTCATGAGGCTTACTCTTACTCCATTTCTAACGTCTCGTCGCAGGCGGCAGGGTACGACGGTCCGGACAAGCTAGTGTCCCAGGAGGCCATCTTCGCCCAAGATACGACACATGACCTGAACTGCGATTTGAGCAAGTTGTACCAAATGGGGGACGGGCATCTCGAAACTCATACAAGTCGAAACCCATTTAATGCCGTGACTCCCTTCACGCGAAGCCGCCTCGCGCCGGCAATTAAAAAATTCCCAGACCGAAAAACATATCAGGGTCTATGACTCGCGGGCCCGTGGCTGTTTGCCTGGTGCGGCTCGTCGCTGTGCCCTCGGTGTGGATTGCGCGGGCCGGGCGCCAGCAGCCCGTGGCCAGTTCGATACACCGCTCTTCAGACTTCCGCGGGGTTCGGATTTAGAGCGGCTTCTCAGTTGTTGTAGCCGATTCCAGCCTTAGAGCACGGTGGATATTTCTTTAGGAGAAATCCACTTAGCCGCAGCGGCTCCGGGACACAGTAACTGAGGAACCGCTGTAGCCTGCATTTCTCACCGACCGCACGGGGCAAGGGGCATCCCCCCACTCCCCTATCCGACACCCCCGGCCCCTGCCCGAAGTATCAAGGTCTATTGTTTTCATTGTGATAGAGGGTAGACTTAGTTTCCATGTCTATTGTTTCCATGTAGATGCCATCCGCTGGTCTGCCGAACTCCGGCCAGAAGAGTTCTTTACTTCATTCAGGATAGAACAGTGGAGGCAAATAACCCGCAAAGGGAGTGGCGATGCAAGTATCTTTTGAATGAGAGCGATAGAGGAGGAAGGTGGCAGGCTGGGGATTGACTGCGATCCTGGCCTGCGGCTGGTGAGAACTGCTGGTTCGGTCCGCTCTCCACCTGGAGAGTAGGGTAAATGTGGCTCTGCTGCAGTCAGCGCTGACAGCTCGGGCAGAAGTGGGTTCCACGGCCAGCAAGGAGAATGCGGCGGATGGGGGTTCCGCAGCGGCGGCAGGGTTCGCCGGTGCGCAGGTAGACGCAATGCTCAAGCTGAAAGAACCCGCGGGCTCCGTTGGCGTCGACATAATCGGAGACCGAAGAGCCGCCCAGCCGGATGGCATGTTGCAGGACCTTTCGGAGAGCCTGGCGCAGACGCTCGAGCTCGGCACGGGTGAGACGGCCGGCGGCGCGGCGGGGACGAATGCCGGCATGGAAGAGGCTTTCGTCGGCATAGATATTGCCCACCCCAGCGAGGAGGGTCTGGTTGAGCAGGGCGGCCTTGATTGGGAGCTTGCGGCCTCGGAAGAGAGCGGCAAAGTCTTCGGCGGCGATGGAGAGCGGTTCGGCGCCGGGCGCAGCAAAGGCCGCGGTCCGACCCGCGTCGCGGAAGTCCCATTCCCGGAACTCCAGGCGCCCGAAGCGGCGGGGATCGACGAAGCGCAGTTCGCGGCCACTCAAAAGGCTTAGGCGTGCATGGGTGTGCGCGGCGACGGGCACGTCGGGGGTAGTAACAAGCAGGCGACCGGTCATGCCGAGGTGAACGATCCATTGGGCGTCTGCTTGCGCGTACGCATCTGCTTGCGAGGGTGTGGGTTGTGCGTCTGTGGAGGCATTCGGCGGCGCGACCTGGCCGAGCTCGCAGACGATGTGCTTACCGGTGCGATGAACCGCCAGGATTACGCGGCCGGCAAGGCCTTTTGCCTGGCGCGCGCGGGGAGTTTTGAAGGGCTGAGAGTGCGAGCAGAACCACGCATCGACGATGCGGTCGAATCGCAGGCGCTCATCGACACCGCGGGCGATGGTCTCCACTTCGGGTAGTTCGGGCACTGTTTCATTTTATCGAATCGGGTAGAGCAAGGCGGCCCGGCGGCGCGCGGAATTGGAAGGAATATGGCCAGATTTTGTGTCGCCCCTACGAGGCTAACTTGCGCATTGGTGGTGACTTACGCACGACGGGCGCGGGGCTAGAGCGGTTCCTCAGTTGTAGCCTTCTCCTGCCTCACTGTACGGTGGATTTTTCTTTAGGAAAAATCCATTTAGCCGCAGCGGCTTCGGGACACAGTAACTGAGGAACCGCTGTAATTCGCCAAGGTGGACGCTCACGGCGCACGGAAAGCGGGGTTCATGTTGGATGTGGATGATCGTTCACCCAACGCAAGCGCGTTAGCGGGTCGCACAAAGTGGGATCATTTGTTTTCACCGGGTTCGGTGATACGGCTGGCCTCGAAACTGACGATCTTCCACGCTCCCTGTTCATCGCGAACGTAGACGCGGGTGTAGCGGTATGCGCCTGAGACGTCGCCGTTGGGCGTGGTGGCCTGCACGTCGGCAAGCGAAGTAACGACAGCGGTGTCGCCGTAGAAACGGACCTTGCGATCGGAGATATCGAGACTGGTGAAGTGCGTGCCCCCGGAGCGGAGACTGGCGAGGGACTCTTCTTTTGTCTGCAAGGTCCCGCTGGGGGTGATGGCCATATAATCGTCGGCCAGCAGTGAGCTGATGGTGTTGGCATCGCCCTTGAGAACGGCGGTGCGCCAAGTCTCTTCAAGCTGATCTATCTCGTGGCGGAACTCGTGTTTCTGGACTCTGGGCAGGCCGGCAAACAAAGGGGTCGTGCAGAGCGAAAGGAGCAGCGCGGGCACAATCATTCGCCTCGCCCGGGAGCGCGGGGCGGTGTATATAGTACCAATCAAATTACCGGGCATACGCAGAACGGATGGTAGCCCCATTTTACCTTGCCGGTCAATCATGTTTGCGAGAAGAATTGCCGACACTCGACCCGCCTTTCCCATCCCGGCACAACCGAAACGAGCGAATCAACAGAATTGGACGGCAGAAACAGGCCCCGGGTTTGTCTGGAGGGCTAAGCCGGAAGGAAAACATAAAAACCTGGTTAAACGATGTCGATAAGATTCTGCAGGTTACGTTCCCGCATCTTTTGATAAAGTCCGGCGGCGGCGTACTTTTTGAAGTGCGGCGAATCGCGGTGGGCGGCCAGCGCCTGTTCATCGCGATATTGCTCGTAAATCAGGACGGTGTCAGGGTCTTCCTGCAGCGGATGGGGAATATAGCTGACACAGCCCGGCTCTTTGCGGGTTTCGGCCGTGAGGACGCGTAGTAACTCTGCGACCTCGGCGCGGTCTTCTGGGGCAAACTTGAACCAGACCAGCAAACTGACCATCGAAAAGAGTCCTTTATCAGCGCTAAACAGGGGGCCGTTGGGGTTATTCACTATGCGCTGTGCGGGTTTTGTGCATGGATATATTCAAGCGCCTGTGCGAATTCGGGAAGCAGCATGGTTTGTTCACGATCGGGCCCGGTAGAAACCATGCCGATCTTTGCGCCGCTCTCACGTTCCTGAAAGCGCAGATACTCTTGCGCGGCCTGGGGCAGGTTGTCGAACTCCCTGATGCCCTCAGTGGATGCGCACCAGCCTTTGAGGGTTGTGTAATGCGGCTTGATGCGCTCGAGTCCGTGGACGTCAGCGGGAATCTCATCGGTAACTTTTCCGTCGATTTCATATCCGGTGCAGACAGGAATCTCGTCGAGCTTGTCGAGAACGTCGAGCTTGGTAACCACGAGCCACTCAGCGCCGTTGACCTGGTTGGAGTAGCGGAGCATAGGAATGTCGAGCCAGCCGCAGCGGCGGGGGCGTCCGGTAACAGCTCCGTACTCGTTGCCGCGCGCGCGGAGCGTTTCGCCGACGGGCTCGTGGATTTCGGTGGGGAAAGGGCCTTCGCCGACGCGCGTCACATACGCCTTAGTGACGGAGATGACGGCGCCGATGGCGGTGGGACCTACGCCGGTGCCGGTGGCCGCGCCGCCCGCCGTTGCCGAAGACGAGGTGACGAAGGGATAGGTGCCGTGATCGATGTCGAGCATGGTGCCCTGCGCGCCTTCGAACATCACGGTGCCACCCTCGGCAAGAATGGTGTTGAGGATGCGCCCGGTGTCGGCGACGAAAGGGCGCACTTGTTCGGCTGCGGCGGCGTATTCATCGTACATTTTTGCCGGATCGAGGGGATCGGTGCCGAAGAGCGCGTGAGCGATGGCGTTCTTTTCAGCGCAGGCTGCCTCGATGTGTGTCTTAAGCAGCGCAGGATGGAGCAGATCGACGATGCGCAGACCGCTGCGGGACATCTTGTCTTCGTAGGCCGGGCCGATGCCGCGACTGGTAGTGCCGATCTTCTTGCGTCCCGGGGCGCTCTCGGCGGCGAGCTCGATCATGCGGTGGTAGGGCAGAATCACCTGGGCGCGATTGGAAACGTAGAGGTTGCCGTCGACAGCCACGCCGACTTCGCGCAGGCGGGCGACTTCAGCGAGGAAAGCGATGGGATCGAGGACAACGCCATTGCCAATAACCGCCCTGCAGCCGGGGCGCAGCACGCCGCAGGGAATGAGCTGGAGGACAAAGCGCTGGTCGCCAATGATGACGGTGTGGCCGGCATTGTGGCCGCCCGCGTAACGGGCAACGGCGTTGAAGCGCTCGCTGAGCACATCAACAATCTTGCCCTTGCCTTCATCGCCCCATTGGGCGCCCAACACGACTGCAGTTTTTGCTCGCATCGTTTCCGTTTCCACACAAGAATGCCCGGCGCAGCGGATGTTCGCGGTGCACGGGCTCATGATCTTCGAGACCTCATGGTTCGAGGCCGGTGTTAACAACCTTTTCGATTCTATACCGAGGGTGGAATTGGAGGTGCGCAAGGCTGGCATCAGCCTTCAGTTTCCTGCGATCGCGCACCGCGCCAGTAGAGGAAGAGGCCAATGAGCACCGTGCCGGCGGTGCCGCCTATGAGCTTGACTTCAAAGTCGAGTGAGTCAGAGCCGCCCGGGGGCACGAATGAGAGTCCGATTCCGAGCAGAACCACAATGAATCCCATTGCTCCGCAGAACCACACGCCCTGCTTCCCGCCCGGGACGAGGACCGCGTGCGGGTTCTCAGCACGATCCTTCCGACCGGCAAGCTTGATCACTGCGGCAAACATGTAGAGGAAGGGGATGAAGTAGAGGATGATGGCAGCATCGACGACGATCTGGTAACCCACGATGGCGGAGCGCGTGTGGATTTGGCTGAGCAGAAGGATAATGCCGGAGAGACCCGCCTGCACCAGGATCGAAACCCAAGGTGTCTTCCAGCGTGGATGGATCTTTCCGAAGGCGCGGGGCAGATAACGATCGATGCCGACCACAAAGGGCACGCGAGCAATGCCAGCAACAGTGGAACCTACGCCTCCGGCATTCCCCGCCGTGACCAGAATAGCAGCCACGATGCCGAGGAAGCCGATGCCCA
>JASHVU010000294.1 GCA_030044455.1 Acidobacteriaceae bacterium
CCGCTCGCGCCGCCGGGATCGCTCGTATTCACGCTCGGTGAGGCCGTGTTGCTTGAGAATGCAACGTTAGTGGCCGAGAATCCCGCGGGCGCCGTAGCCTGGTAGATGGCGCCACCAACTTCCGATGTCTCATTGCCTGTAAACTCGCCGCCATTCACCGTCAATGTTCCGGTGCCGCCGCCGTTTGAGTTAAAAAACCAGATGCCGCCGCCATCGCCCCAGGGGCTGTCGTTGGTTTTCAGCGTGCAATCGGTCAGCGTCAGGTTTCCATCCCCAAATGCATCCCAGTTGATGCCGCCCCCCACGTTGTTGGGCGCAGCCGCAGTTGGCGAACCGGGGTTATTGTTATTCTGCCCGTTCTGGATCAACAGGTTTTCAAGGGTCGCGTCGAAGGTGACGGAGCCTGCCCCTGAGTTGTAGAACCCATAAGTTCCTGGATCGATGAGGAAGACCATGTCGTTGCTTTGCCCATCGATAATCACGCTCCCGGCGGTCTGGCCCATCAGCGTCATCGGCCCAAAGATTTCCAGGTGAGTTTCGGCATTTCCGTTCGAATCAAATGTGCCAGCCAGATAGGTCAGCTTGTAGGTCCCGTTGGGTATCATGATCGTGTCAGAGGTCCCGCCGGCAATATTCACGCTCGCGTCGGCATCGGCATAGATGATCGCGTCGCGCAGGCTGCAGGTCTCGCTGCTGCCATTGGTGCACCGCGCGGCATCGTTGGCATCCAGCGAGTCCACCGTGGTATTCACATACATTGTGTTCGATTGCGCGGGGGTCGAGATCTCTGGATGTATCGATCCTTCTTTGAGGGTGATGATTCCCTCCGCGCCCTGCGGGCTCACACGCTGCGCGATCGCGGCAACCACGCCGCCGGAACTCAACGGGCTGCGCGTTACAACTCCTGAGGTTGCCGGCAAGGCGCTGTTTGCGCTGGCAGGATGCCTGACGACCGCAATCTCCTGCTGCGTTCCGTTCACCGCCAGCACATCGTCCTGGCCGCCACCGGCAGCCCGTGCACGCAGCAACAACGGCGCCGCTCCCGCCAAACCCTCAGGCGCAACTCCGCCCAGCGTTTCCACTTCAGTCCACGGCGCATTCACCGTGTTACCGGCGATCTGCGCCAACGTCGGGCCGTTCTCATGACGCATCGCGCTGCGTCGCGCAGCGCCAATCTCCTGGGGTGTAAACGGCCGCGGATCGAACCCTTCGTGGGCCAGGAAATGCACCGTGCCGTCGGAGGTGAGCACGGCAAGCTGCAGACCCGCGTGGCGGTCAAACAGGAACGAGCCCACCGTCAGCGAAACCGCGTCATTTACGGGCAAATTCTCAAGTCGCCCCTTGCCCGCAAGCGCGCCCGCGCCGTGCAACACCACAAGCTGGCCTCCGGCAATCAGAGCGGCATCGGGCGTCCGATCGCTGTCAAGATTCGCCGTCGCAATGGCCGTCACCGCGCCCGGCATTGCGTATGCGGCCTTCAGCGCAAAGCCGCCGCGCTCCATGCGATACAACTCGGCCGCGAAACCCTTGCCGGTCTTCACTCCCACTACCAGCGCATCTGCGGCGTTATTGTCGCCCGGCCGGTAAGATGCCAGAGCCGTAATCGTTCCCTGCACTTCGACCGGCTGCTGGAGCGCGAATTGCCCTTTCCCGTTGCCGGCAAGAACGTAAAGCGCATTGCCGTTCTTAGCCGCGAATACCAGGTCGATATACCCATCGCCGTTCACATCCGTGGCGATCAGCAGACCAGGTTCCACCGGAACCCGGATCATGTTGGCCTGGGGAAGAAATGCGTCGGCGTACCGGCCGAGCCCCGCGTTCATCCAACTCTCTTTGCTCTGCGGCGCAATCGCATCCAGGTTGCCGCGGAATATGGCGATCTCGCCGCCCTTGTTCAATCCATAACCAACTGCGAGGTCCTTTACCCCGTCTGCGTCAAAATCGGCTGACACTATCGCCGCGGGCCGCGCTTGTTGCGCATTGAATGCCGCTTGGCCGGCGCCCACAGGCTCCATGTTCAGCGCCTTTTCCTGCTGGAACTGCATTGCACGGGGCGCAGGCCGGCGGGCCGGCTGCGCAAAACTGCCGATAGCCAGCAGAACCGTCATTGCAATCGAAGTTGTAAGTTGGGGGTGGCTAAACTTCGGCAAGACCTGCTTTAAGGTCATTTTTCGGCCTCCGGTGGGCGCTTATGTTCAAAGGCACGAGCGTCATCAACCGCATTCAGGATAGTAAGAACTCTCTATGTGTAATGCCTGGGGGACTTTGGATTCGTGGGACCGGTTCAGAATGCTTTCTCAAGCAAATTGGGGAATGAAACAGTAAGAAACGATGAAATCACCGTTGTTCCAGCTTGGTTTGAATTGGGGTATGGCTGGCCCTTGAATCTTCGCTTACGCATTCGGGGCTGTCAAGAAAAACTTGTCCGGGAAAGAATTTTGCTGCTTACAAACTCCGGTGCGTAGTATGATCAGCCGCACGGTATTCCCTTTTTCTGAGTTCAGCTCCATGACTGCGCTGCAATAACTCCCCTTTCAATTGAAAGGGTGCCCGAGGTCAAGAACATGTCCGTCACTCGACGCAGCTTTCTCGAACGTGCTACGGTCGCAATGCTTGCCGGAGCCGCGCTCCCCAGAATATTTGCCCAGTCCAGCACGGGCAGCAAATCAAACTCTTCCAGTTCTGACTCGTCCTCATTCTTCGACAACATCTCAGCCGAAACTTTCAAGCCGTTTATCGGCGACAAATTCAGCATCATTCTCAACGGCCACTCGCAGGGCTCGCTCACTCTGATCGCTGTCACCCAGTCTCCATCTGCACCGCCGGCAAGCGCGACAGCAAGATCTGGAAGCAAGTCCTCCACGCAGGCCCTCGATACATTCACCTTGAGGTTTCAAGGTTCCGGCGCCCTGCTGCCCCAGGAGACCTACACGCTATCCCAATTGTCTTTGGGGAGCTTTCCGCTCCTCCTGGTTCCAGGATCGCCCAGCGGCTCCTCACCCACTTACACCGCGGTCTTCAATCTACTAAAACCGTAGGTCAAACTTCAGCCGGTACGGTGCTCATCGCACTGCGCGGACTTGTTCAGGAGCTTCAAATTGGTGGTGCTTCAGCGAATCAGGCGCGAGAAGACTGCCTGGTACCGCATCTTCCCTTCCCACGGACCCAGGGGAACCAGAAAGATTTCCGGCTCGCCCATTTCTGCGTGATGCAGCTTGTAGGTTCCCTGCCTCAGCCAAGGCGTCTCTGGCCCGGTGAAAAGAAGCGAGAATTGTTCAATCTGCGGATTGGAACGGTCGTCAATTTCTGCCAACTCCAGTTCCAGCGCAATTGGGGTCTCAACTCGAAATATACTGTGCAAGCGAGGCGCAAAATCAGTAACGTGCAAAAGTTCGGTCATAAAGGGCTACGACCGCGCCGGAAAAACTCCAGCCAGCGCGATACAGTAGTTCAAGGTTAAGTATGGCTGCATGTTGTTATGCGGCTGTCCCCCGCCTGCATTGGCCACCGCCGACGTGCTCATGTTGACTTTCGTGCCGGTGGTAGCCGCGTAGCCCGGCGGCTTGCCACGCTGTGCGGAGCCAAATGAATTCCCCGAGGGGCTGGCGGCATTTCCAGCTCCCGTCGCGCACAACAGGCTGTGTGCGTGAGCGGGGATTTCGGTGGTAAGAAGCGTCACCGTCGCGCTGCCGCCTATCTCGCCTATGTCGCGTAGCGTCAACCCGTCCCCTTGCCCCATGTCCAGTGCCACTGAGCCTTGCAGGTTCGGCAAACCGAAGTTCGATGTCCCGTTTCCGCCGTAAAATGTACCGAGCAGAGAGAAAAGCGCCGTGTTTTGCGATATCGGCAAAAGCTGGCCGTTGCACATCGCCCACCCAACGGGCGCAAAGTTGAAGGGAAACAATCTGATCTCTGCCACGAAATTATCTGCCATGATTCCGATTCCTTTCTCTCGCCGGGTATTAGTTCTGCGTTGGAAAAATTCCCTGGAGCGCAATGCAAAAGTTGAGCGTAAGGCAAGGCGCGATGTTAGTGTGCGCCTGCCCGCCGCCCGTTGAAGACACGCTGGCTGCGTTCATCGCCACGCCGGGGCTGGGGCCATAGGGCTCATCTACGGATGCCGCCCAGCTATTGTTTGCCGGGGCAGCCAGGTTGGCTGTGTTCGATACCGCTGACGCCTGATGCGTGTGCGCTGGAATTTCCGCGGTCGTAAGCGTCACGCTGTCCACGCCGCCTGTCTGGCCGATGTCGTAAGAGTTGCCCGCCGAATCAGTTCCCTTGTGGACTGCCATGCGCCCCTGGAGGTTCGGCAGCTGAAAGTTCGTTGTTCCGTTTCCGCCGTAATAGGTTCCAATCAGCGCAAACAGGGCCTGATTCTGATTGATCGGCAGCAACTGTCCGTTGCAGAGCGCCCACCCTTTGGGCGCAAAATTGAAACTGAAAATCCGGACTTCGGATAAATATGGTGTACCCATTTGTCCTCTCCTTTCGGACTCCTGCCTGCTCGCTAGTTCTGGGTCGGAAATATGCCAAACAGCGAAATGATGTAGTTGATAGCGAGGAACGGCGACATGTTGTTATGCGGCTGACTTCCGCCGGTCTGGCCCAGCGTGGCGCCCATCGACCCCGTTGGGGTTAAAGTCGAAAACTGCTCCAGCGCCGATTCAGCCCACACCGCGCCCGACGGACTCGTCTCGGTGCCGGCAGACGCTGCGGCCTCCAAAGAATGGGTATGCAACGGAATTTGGCTGGTCGTCAGCGTCTCGGACTCTGTCCCCGTCGCGAATCCGAGTCGGTACGAATTCCCATCCGGATCCGTCCCCTGGTGGACGGGAAAGCGGCTTTGCAGGTTGGGGAGGCCAAACGTGTTAACGCCATCGCCTCCATAGGTTGTGCCAATCAACTGGAATAGCGTCGAGTTCTGTGAGATCGAAAGCAATTGCCCGTCGCAAAACGCCCAGCCGACCGGCGTAAAGTTGAACCCCACCATCCGAATCTCGCCCACGTACGGTTCCGCCATTTCATCGCTCCTTTACTGCCTGGGAATTCAAAGACAACTGAAGTTCGGCTGCTACGGAAATGCAAACTGCACTTGATTCTCGGGCCCCTGAGTATCTCTGCACTGACAATCCCTTTAATTCTGGCGCGTCTCGCGCGTCGTCGCCCTCACGCCTGTCGCCGTGCATCGTTCCCGCGCACGCAACAGCTCGACCACCTCTCTTCGCGCGATCAGGACCGAGAATGGCCATCCGGTCAGATGGTGAGAAATCGGGGAATCCAGAATGGCTCCGTGGGCGCATACTAACCAGCCAGGAACGTAAAAGTCAAGCAACACGTTAAGAGTATCGACTCGTCCATTTGGGCGCCGAATTTTGAGTCCAACCACCTCCACCCGTAGTGCGTGGCCTGGTCTCATTAGATCGATTGATTAAGATGATCTGCAGTCTCAACTCCACTCATGGTGAACGCTGAGCAGAGAATGTTGGTGCCATGAACGCTGATCGAAGATCTCTTTTGAAGGTACTTCCTGTGGCCGCAAGCGCGGGAATCGCAATCGCGCGCGGCCAATCCGCTACCGCAGCCGATCGAACCGCGCAGCTCACCCTTGATCCTCTCGAAGAGGGAGTGAAACGACCGCTCGAGACCGTCACGCTGCATTTAACCGCCGGCGATGCAACCGGCAAGGTTCTCGTGGTTCAGGATGGGGCGGGACGGGAATACCTGCGCATGACGGCTAAGGCGGAGATGTCGTTCGTGGTCGGTGGAGCATTGGGCCGTCACACGGCCAGGCTCTTGGAGCCGGATGGCAGAACCGCCGCCGAAGTAGTCCTCAGCGTAGACTGCGCCACCGAAGTTCGCGACCAGGGCGGGGTCTTTCAGGGTCTGGTTGAGGCCGTTCTGTGCACCATGATGAGCTGGAGTCAGAATTGCCCCGTGTCTGCGATTGCTTACAACCACCGCGACTATCAGTTCTTCGCCAACTGGATCTTCGACCACACCCTGATTCTTAAAGGAATGAAGTACTACTGGCCAACGGTAAAAGATGCCATTGACTTTTTTGCGGCCACGCAGCGCGAAGACGGAATGATCTGGGAGAATTGCTACCCTGCCACACCCGAACCAAATTACTTTGACTGGAAGTTTCACTACGGCGGCTTCACCAGGAGAATCGGCGACGGCTTCTGGCAACTCCGCCGTGCACCGGTTGAGAGCCATGTTGAGCAGTATTTCGTCGAGGGCCTGTACAGCACCTGGAAAGCCACCGGAGACCTCGACTGGATGAAGGCAAAGCTGGACAATGCTGTGCGCGCGCTGCGACAGGTCACGCACAGCCCCTACCGATGGTCGCAAAAATACCAGCTCATGCATCGCGGCTTCACCATCGACACCTGGGACTACACCAGTGACGATCAGCAACGTTTCGACCAGTGTGTATTTACGGTGTTTTTGGGAAAGAGCGAATTCGGCGTCTTCCACGGCGATAACACGAATCTTGTTGCGCAATGCCGCCATCTGGCTGAAATGCTGCGCCAGGCCGATCGCGCAGCCGAAGCTCCCGAGTTCGAGCAACTGGCCTTGGGAGTCGAGTCGCGACTGAACGCGCTCAGCTGGAATGGTGAGTTCTATACTCACTGGATTGCCGAAAACCCTGACTACAAACCCGACATGGGTGTCGACATGTCGCGCCAGGTTTCGCTCTCCAACGCCTATGCGCTCAACCGCGGCATCGCGCACCAGAAGTGCGTGAACATTCTCAAGACGTACCAGCGCATTCGCTCTGAAATGCCCACGTCTTCGCCCGGTGAGTTCTATGGCATCTATCCGCCTTTTGAGAAAAACTTCACCCGTAACGACCCCGGCATGGTGTGGGAGTACTGCAACGGCGGCGTTTTGACCGTAGTTGGCGGAGAGCTTGCGCACGGCGCATTTGAGCATGGTTTCGAGGAGTACGGCGCCGATATTCTTCGCCGTCTCGGCAGCATCGCCGACCGTTATCGCGGTTATCTCCCAGTCACGCTTCGAGGCAAAGCCGTCCAGCCGCCGGCCCGCACCTTTCAGCCCGTGAATATTGGGGCCGCCTTCAACGCCACGCTTGGTCCCGGCTCTCAAAAGGCGCCGTCCTGGTCAGGCGATCCGCAGATTAACCTCGAAGGTATCCCAGCCGGCGAACAAACACTTCATGGAGTGCGCTTCACTTTGCCCGATACCGCGCCGAACGGCACTCCCAACTGCATTGTTATCTCGCGCCAGTCGCCCTTCAAGGACCGCGCCACGGTGCCGATCAACGCAAAAGCCGTCTCAATCTACCTGTTCAACACCAGCAACACTTCGAGCACTGCCGGCCAGTCGCTCACCTTTCATTACTCCGACGGCTCTGCGCAGACATTGGACGTAGAGGGACACACGTGGTTCGAGCCCGCGGATACGCGCTACAGCAAAGACGGCCCGCGCACCCGCGACAAGTATCGCCTGGCCTGGACAAAGACTACCGAGGATCAGGTGGTGCTGGGGGCCTACGCCACCGGAGTCGCCAATCCGCATCCCGAGCGGCAGATCGCTTCACTCGAATTCGCTGCCGGCTCCGAACAATGCAAGTGGATGATCGCCGCCGTCAGCCTGTGCGATGCGCCGGTCTTCTTTGCTCCTTATGACGATCTGTCGACGGGCATCCCCGACGGCTGGGCCGGCTCGGTTACACAGGCAGTGATTGAAGGCCTGGCCGGCATTAACGACGAAGGCGCGGCTTTCAGCAACACCGCCATCCGGCCGCGCTGGCCTGCGGCGCAAGTGGACAGGGCCGAGATCACCGCGCGCTACCCGGCTTCACAAGGCTATTGCAGCTATCGCTACAATGCAGCCGATAACGTGCTCAATCTCGAATTCACCGGAAGCGCACAGAATTTTCGCGTGGAGATGCTCGTGCCTCGCGGCAAACAAGTGAAGAGCGCGCAACTGGACGGGATGACGGTTCGAGTTGAACTCAAAACCATTGAGGGGTCTCGATACGCGGTGGTGTCCCCGATCTCCAAGGGTGTTCACCGGCTCGAAATCGCGCTGGCATGAGCGGGATTCGGAATACCCAAGTAGCTGCGCCGGCCGCATCGGTCGCCTCAATACTAACGCGAACGTGCTTAATCAGCAGGGTGCGATCGGGATGATGGAGATTCTGAGCGCGGTGATGTGAAAGAATAGCTCCGCATTTTAACCTCAACCAGTTTTTGACAGGAGTTTTCGCATGAATGTTTCCCGGCGCACTGCCTTGGGATGGATCGGCGCCGGATCAGCGGCAGCTTTGACGCAGGTGGCAAGCCTCTGCCAGCCGGCATCCCCGCGCGCGACCGGGCCGTATGAGCCGCAATGGGATTCGCTGCAGCAACATGAATGCCCCGATTGGTTTCGGGATGCCAAGTTCGGAATCTACTTTCATTGGGGGCTCTATTCAGTTCCCGCATTTGGAAGTGAATGGTATCCGCACTGGATGTATCTGCCCGGGCGGCCGGAATACGATCACCACATTGCAACCTACGGTCCACTGGATAAGTTCGGATACAAGGACTTTGCGCGCCAGTTCACCGCGGAGCATTTCGATGCAGATGCCTGGGTGACTCTGTTCAGAGAGTCAGGCGCTCGCTACGTCGGCCCAGTAGCCGAGCATGCCGATGGTTTCTCAATGTGGGCAAGTGAAATCAACCGCTGGAACGCGAACCGAATGGGCCCACGTCGCGACATTGTGGGTGAAATGGAGCAAGCGGTTCGGAAGCAGGGGCTCAAGTTCTATGCCAGCTTCCATCACCAATGGCTGTGGGGCTGGTATTCGAGTCCGCTGGCTGCCGCTGACATCTACAACCCCCGGTTTGCCGACCTCTACTGGCCACAGGAATACGCGTGGGGCAGTCGGCCGCCCAGGGATTATTCACAGGACGTACCCGGCGCTTTCAACTACGCGCATCCCGATCCGCCGCCGTCGGAAAAATTCTGTGAGATGTGGTGCAACAAGGTCATTGAAGTGATTGACCGTTACCATCCCGACGTTCTTTACTTCGACAGTCGCACCTTCATCATTCCTGAAAAATACAGGATGAAGATGCTGGCGCATTACTACAACACCAGCCATCTTGCCGGGCGCGAAGTCGCGATGACGTACAAGGCGAATGATTTTGCCCGGGGCTCGGGGCTTCTCGACTTTGAGGCCGGACAGTTGGCCGAAAAAGCAAGCTTTGTTTGGCAGACCGACGATAAGATGGACTGGGATTCGTGGGCCTACCTGAAAACGCCAAACTACAAGTCCGCCGGCCGTATCCTGCACCAATTGATTGACATCGTTTCAAAGAACGGAAACCTGCTGCTTGATGTGGGACCTCGACCGGACGGAACCATTCCGGAACAGGTGGTCAGCCGGCTTCGGGCAATCGGCGCGTGGCTCAATATAAACGGAGAGGCAATATATGCAACCAGGTCCTGGGAACGCTTTGGCGAGGGGCCAACGCGCGTGAAAGAAGGCATGAATGTGGCCGATCACAACACCGACTTCACTGCGCAGGACTTGCGTTTCACAACCACTGGCAATTCGTTGTATGTTCAAGTGCTGGGTGACCCCGGAACTCAGCTGCTGGTTAAGTCCATCAGGCGTGACACGCCTTTGCCATTCGGCTTGTTGAAAAAAGCGCAGATGCTGGGCCGTGCGGAATCACTCGAATGGGATTGGTCGACAGACGGTCTGGTCATACAACTGCCCGATCAAAAGCCATCGGAAGACGCGATTGTGATCCGTCTAAGTTAGCAAGAACCGGCGATGCCCATTGCACCGTGCGAACCGCATGACTCAATTGTGGTTGGCCATCACTGACGAGTTACGTGCCGTGGCAAGCCCTCCAGGCCACCAGTTCCAATCACCGGCAATGCGAAGCAGAGCTGGACCGATCACAATTCGAACCAGTGTCGCGTCAATTAAAACTGCGATCGCCAGAGTAAATCCGATCATCTTGACCACCAGGAAATCTCCAAAGGTGAATGCCGCGAACACCACGATCATGATTGCGGCAGCGCTGGTAATCAGGCCCGCAGTCCGAGCCAGTCCCTCGGGGATTGCGTCCACTTCACTCAATCCGCTTCTACGCGCTTCAAGAACGCGCGCCACCAGAAACACTTCGTAATCCATGCTCAGCCCGAAGACGATGGCAAAGGCGACAATTGGCACTAAAGGAAACACACTCCCCGTTCCTCCGGGAACTCCCAGCAATGCGCTTCCGTGTCCGTCCTGGAATACCAGAACCAATGCTCCGAATGAGGCGGCAACGGAGAGTAGGTTCAGTGCGATGGCCTTCACGGCTGCGAAGAGTGATCGAAATCCGCCCAATAGCGCCACCAGCGTCCCCACCACCACGAGTGACATCGCGGGCACAAAGCGATCAGCGACAATCGTCTGATAATCGGCATTCAGCGCCGGAATGCCGCCAATCAGTAGCGTAGCGCCGGGCACTCCGGTAAGCGCTGTCGCACCGGTCTTCCTGAGTTCCCTCACCCAATTAACTTGTCCGCGCAGCGACACTGAAGTCGCCGGTAACACCTCAATCAGCGCGGCCCGTCCGTCGCTGCTCAAAAACGTTCGGCGAGTCTCACGCGTAAGGTCGCCCAGTGCAGACCGGTTGCCCGCTGCAATCGTCGTAATTGAAATTACGCGGTCGCAACGCGGGTCGCTCGTGAGCCGCTTTGAGAGACGATCGATTGCATCCCACCCCGTGTCGCTTTGCGAGATCGAATCCACCGGCAGTTCGACAAGGACGCGCAGCGATTCAACAACACCGTTCCGGCCCATTTTTCCCAGGGCGTTCAGTGCATGCACCGATTCCGCCGCCTGGGGAAGCCAATTCCCGCGCGGGAGACTGGTATCGAGCCGGGCGGCCTGCCAGGCGAGCAGAAGCAAGGGGGCACTTGCCAGAAACAGGGCCAGCCAGGGGTGGGCAACAATGACCGTTCCCCATCGTCTCCATCGAATCCCCGTGCGTTCTGCCCAGTGCGCATCCAGTCGCGGCTTAAATGGCAGCCGGCCCGCATCGATTCTGTGACCGATCAGCGCCAGCACCGCCGGAACGAGTGTATTTGCCAGCAGCACGCACATGCCCGCAACCAGAATTCCAGCCACACCGATGGAACGAATCTCGCTGATGGGAACCGTCAGGAGCGCGAGAAATCCGATGGCCACCGTGGAGGCCGAAATCAGCAGCGTGTGTCCTGCGTGGCGCGCCGCGACCAGCGAGGCCACACGCCCGTCGCATCCGGTGCAGAGCGCCTCCCTGAAACGGCTTACCATCAGCAGCGCGTAGTCGATCCCCAGGCCCAACCCCAGCATGGTCGCCAGATTCTGCACCAGAATGGACAAATGAAAGCGCGATGCCAGGACGCCGGTGATGGCCAAGGTGGCTGCGATGGCGAGTTCGCCGACCGCCAAAGGAATCAGTGCTGCGATCACGCTCCCGAACGCAAGCAGCAACAGCGCGAGGGTTGCGGGAATTGCCAGACTCTCACTGTGTTGCACCTGGTCGGCGCTTGCCTTGCGAATGTCGAAATTCAGCGGAATCTCGCCCGTCAGTTCGAGCTTTACACCGGGATAACGGCTCCGCAATTGAGTTTCAAGAGAGTTTGCCCGCTCGTGAAGCTCAGGAACAAGCGATTCCACCGGCCCGTCGGTCGACGCCAGCCCGATCAGAACAAACGTTCCGCCGCCTTTGCCCAGGAAAACCGGATCGCGCAAGTCGAGGTAGGAAACGATTCCCGAAACGCCCGGCGAGTCTTTTAGTCCCGCCTCGATGGTGGCTAACGCCTGCTCGCCCTGGTCGGAATCTGCTGCCGGCAATCCCTCGACTACCAGCGCCACCCGGTTGACAAATGGCGAATGAAAACGGCTGCTCAGCTCCTGGCTGACTGCTTCCGCTTCACTCCCTTCCACGTGGGTTGCCGTCTCCAGATGGCGCTCGGCGTGGAAAGAGAATGGCAGAAGCGCCAACACGGCGATAAGGACCAACCCGGCCACCCAGAAACGGCGCACACGCATGAGATTCATGATTTCAGACGAGATCGCCAACCATTCAGTTATAGTCGATTTCTTTGACGGGACCAAAGTGAATCACTCGCCCATATAGCCGTCAGGCACGCAAACAGTTCGTATAGTAGTAAGGATGCACCTCCGGAGCTCCCAGCTATTCGGCCAATGTGCTTTGCCGGGATTTGTGGCTCGCGCCGGTTCAGGAGGACTTATTCGTAGATTCGTCATGCTCACGTTGCTTTTCGCCGTTCCAGTGTGGGCGGCTGACCCCCGCATCGGCTCCTGGAAGCTGGTCTCGGCGCAGTGCACCCTTGACCCCGCAAACAAACTTTCCATCACCGATCTTCATGACACGGTGCACGTGGTCATGTCTGGAGATAAGCGTTTGGATTTCACGGCGGGCGGTAACGGGCACGAAACCTCTGTTCCCGGCAACCCGGCATTCGATCAGGTCGAGTTGCACAGAATCGACAAGAGACACGCCGAGGTGAAGGAGAAGAAGGACGGAGCTGTGGTCGCAACGGTTCGTGAACAACTTTCGGCTAATGGCGACCAGCTGACAATCACCACTGCCAGCGCCGGCCATGACGACCAAATCAATGTGTGGATACGAAGCGGCGGCGCAAAGATTGCCCGCGATCTCTTCGCCGGCGAATGGACTGAGGATCTAAGCAAGACTCGTATGCGGCAAGAGTTGCCGCTCAGGATCGAGGCGAACGGAAACGATGGGGTCCGTTTTTCAGGCGACTTCAGCTACACAGCCCGCTTCGACGGCAAACAATACGACCTGAGGAACTCCCGCAACGACACCGTGACGCTTCAACTTGTCGACCCGCACACGGTGGATTCGATTTACCGGCGTGACGACCAAGTGACGCAAAAGGACAGGTGGGTGGTTTCCCCTGATGGCCAGCAGATGACGCTGACCACCACCGGCACGTTCGAAACCGGCCAGCATTTAACCGAGAAACTGGTCTTCAAAAAGCAGTAGAGAATTGTGCATCCGCTTTACGCGTCCGACCAGGCCAATCGGCCGCTGGCCGCCGGGGCCGGCGTTACCGCCTGCGTAACTTTGGCCTCCCGGGCCTCGACTGAAATGATGCCCTTGCGGTGCATGAATTTCAATATGCCGTTGACCGTATCTTCGAGCGATGGATCGGCCTTGCCCCACTCTGAGGCATCTCGCGCTTTTTGATACGTGGAACTGTCGTAGCGTTTGAACTCCATCGCCGTGATGTTGTCCACTGAGCCCACCAGAAAATCCAGCAGCGGAAAGAGAAGATCTTCCTTCCGGCATCTGCGGATCAGTTCGGGAACAAAATCTGCGACGCTGAAAATCTCGAATTGCCGCCCCGTCGCCTTGGTGATGAGCCCGGTAATATCCATCATGTTCGCGTAGTCGTCGCGCACAACATGATAATTCTTATTCTCAGTTCCGGGAGTGGTAGAGATGGCGACAATGTTATTTGCCGCAATGTCGGCGGGTACAAAACTCACCTGGTTTAATGCGTCCACCCCAATGCCGTGATTCACCATGAACGCAACCAGGCGAACTGCGATATCAAAGTTATTGCCTCCTCCCATAACCGAAGGGCTCACCAGTGCGGGCCGGAAGATCCTGACTGAAAGGCCCTTGTTGCGCGCGTCATCCACAACCTGTTCAGCCACCCACTTTGACTGGCTGTATCCGAAGTCGAGCAATTCCATGTCCTGGTTCTGGTCGGTCTCATAAAGAACACTCTTGACGGCCCAGCCAAAAACGAATGTCGTCGAAACATAATTCAGGCTCTTGGGCCGTCCTTCGAAGGCCAGTCTCAACACCTCGTTGGTTCCCAGCACGTTGGCTTCCCGCATGCGGTCGTAATTGAATAGATAGTTCACGGTCGCGCCGTTGTGGAAAACTGTGTCCATCTCATTGGCGAGGAAGCCCCAGACATCCTGCGTCAGGCCCAGATTTTGCTGCCCGAGATCACCGCAAATCGGAATGACGCGAGCCTCAAACATCTGCATCAGTCCGGCGGGGCAAGACCCCATCGATTCCATCGCCGCTCTCAATCTTTGCTTGCCCTGCGCTTCGTCCGATGCCCGCACCAGAACATAGATCTTCGCCCGCGTCTGTTCCAGAAGACTTTTTATCAGGAATGGCCCGATGAAACCCGTGCCGCCCGTCAGCAGCACATGATTCAGAACTGGTATCGCCGGCACGGGCGCAGGCGCCGTAGGCGCGAAGATGAGCTTCCTGTCGCTGTTCATCAACTGCTTTTCCGCTTCGCGCTGCTCTTCACGGAATACCGCCAGAGAATGACGCAGTAATGTCAGCGCCTCTTCGGGAGCACGCTCCAAATGCTCGGCCAATTGGAACAGCTCGGCTACGCTCACCCGCTGAATCACGCCGATATCTACTTGCCTGGCCAGAATATCGGCGCCTTTATCCTTCAAAAGCTCCTTCAGCTCATGCATGAACACCACCAGGTCCAGCGAATCAAGGCCTGCTTCGACCAGGTTGTACGATTCCTGGCCGGTCAGGTTATACCTGGCCTTCAGCACGTCGAATGAAGTCCGAATTTCACAACAGGGCTCCGCGGTTCCGGCGTCTTTCTCTCGCGAAAACTCAGAGAGAACATTGAACTCGCCAGCCAGCCACATTTGCTTGGCCTTGTGACGCATGATCTTGCCCGAACTGGTTCTCGGAATCGCACGAGGCGCGATAAACGAAATCAAGGCGGTTTCGACGTTGAGATAATTCCGGACTGCGGAAGCAATCTTGCGCGCATCCGGAAGCACCTTTGGATTTTTCGCTTCGGCCACGATCGCCAGCGCCGGCTCGCTGTCTTCGTGAATCTGGAATGCGGCAACGCAATTGCCGCGGATCAGCCCCGACGCCCGCTCTACAACGTTCTCAATATCCTGCGGGTAATAGTTTTGTCCGCGCAGAATAATCATGTCCTTGATACGACCGCAAACGTACAGCTCGCCGTCGTGGAAGAAGCCCATGTCGCCAGTGCGCAGGTAGCCATCGTCGTACGGGCTGTCGTCTACCAGCCGCGCGCGAAACTGCTTCTGCGTCATCTCCGGGTTCTTCCAGTAGCCCAGGCACTTGCCATATCCGGCCACCCAGATTTCGCCGATAAGACCGTCCTTGAGAGCGACGTGCCGCTCCGGGTCGGCGATCTTCACGTCGAGACCGGGGAGCGGAGTTCCGCAACTGACAATCTGCGTGGACGCGTCAATCTCCGAGACCTCGGTCGTCATGCGCGCCTTGCCCAGCGCCAGGGCACGCTTGTTCACGGAAACAATATTGCGGCCACCCAGCGAAACCGCCAGCGTGTTTTCAGCCAGCCCGTAGGCGGCATAAAAGCTCTCTGACCTGAGTCCGTAGGGCTGAAACGCCTCAAGAAACCGCGTATAGGTATCGGGTTTTACTGGCTCCGCCGCCACCATCAGTACCTCAAGCGAACTCAGGTCGCAGTCCTCCAGGCTCTCCTTTGAAAGCCTTCCGGCGCGCAGGCAATAGTCAAAAGCGAAGTTGGGTGCAGCCGTCGCGGTAGCCCGGTAGGTCTTGATTGCGTCAAACCACAGCGCCGGCCGCTGAATGAAATCCATTGATGCGAATCCGTAGGTCGTTCCGCCTTTCAGCGCGGGATAAAGGTAGCACCCGATCAGCCCCATATCGTGATATTGCGGAAGCCAGGAAACCACGACCGGCTCGGGATGATCGATCACCAGCGGGTAGGTGTCCAGAATGTTTTCGTGCGTCACAATCACACCCTTGGGCTCCATCGTCGACCCCGAGGTGTACTGGAGAAACAATATCTTCGAAGTTTCAAAAACGGGTTCGTCCGGGATCGTATCCACAAAGTCTTCCGTGACAATCCAGGGTAGATTCGAGATGTAATCAACATCTACGCCGGATGTCGAGATTCCACTTCGAGCAAGATTTGTTTTCAAAGATGCGCGGTAATCGCTGCTGGTTAAGATTCCAGCCGCCTGGCAATCTTTTGCGATGTGGACCATCTTGTACAGGGCGCTCTGGAAGCCCCGGGAACCTGGAGGATAAACAGGCACCGGGATCAATCCGGCGCGGACGCATCCAAAAAACGCGCAGATCATCTCCAGGCCCGGCGGGTAGGCGAGCAATAGCCGATCTCCGGACGCGAATCCATGTTCTATTCGCAACCGGCCTGCGATCGCCTTCGTCCTCTGGATAAACGACGCGTAGGAGTAGCACTCGATTGGATTTCCGTTCAGGTCAAGGTACGCGTAGAGGAGTTTGTTTGGGTGCTCATCCTCGAGCCTATCCAGTTGGTCCAATATCGACGCCATATTCGATCAGGAATACCCTTCAAAGTGAATTGGGAGAACTCAGTGCGTGGGAAACACCTACACATTTGCTGCTGCGCGCGCAACCTTGCGGCGAAGTACCACTGGGTCTCGGCGCGCTGGATGCCAGTGTAGGACGACATTGAGAACAAAGGTAATAACTTTACTTTGCTCAAGTGCCGCTCGGTCCGGTCCGGGCAAATCTCTTGTAACGGCCGGGCTCAGACGGCGGGGAAGTCTTCCAGAGACTGCCGGGCCCCAATTGCCCATTCAACGTATTGTCATACAGTCTGTCCGTTCATGGTAGCAGAGCCGGGAGGGATTGCGTCCCATCTTCTCGGCTAAAACGTCGCCCGGCGCGGTTTCATCCTACTCGAATTTCCTTGATTCTCCATGAACCTTCGCGCTAAGATTCAACCTTCGGAGCTGTCGGAGACGTGTGATTAAAAAGCCCTGCTCCCCTTGGGCAGCCCATCCCGCTGCCCGGGGCATGCCCGATCGGCGTAACATGATAGTGGAGGCGCTGGTGACATCCGGGACCGAAGCGGCTATCTCTTTAAGGCCGGATGTAGACGACCTCGTTCCCTGCGAGCCTTCGCCGGCACAGTCCATAGGCGACCCTGCTGGCGTAGCTTCCTTCCCCAAAGTCCTGCGCCGCCGCCTCGAATATTTCTTCACCGACCAGAAGATCTCCCCCAAAGCCGACGGATCGATGTGGCTCAAGGTTGCCGTGGGCCTTGCAGCGCTGCTGGGCAGCTGGATTGCTATCTACATCCTCAGGCCCGATTCCTGGAGGTTTGTCGCCCTCTACCTTCTCGGCGGCATCGCCCAAACATTCCTCTTGCTCAATATCGCCCATGACAGCAACCACAACGCCATCTCAACCGTGCCATCGGTCAACAAGCTCCTGAATTACGTCTTCGATGTTTGCGGAATCAGCTCATACATGTGGCGCATTCTCCATCATCGCGGCCACCATTCCTGCATCAATCTCCAGGGCGAAGACGATGCGCTTACTGGACGAGGAATCTTTCGCTTTACGCCCCATGAACCGCGCACCCGTATGCACCGCTTCCAGCACATCTATGCGCTGTTCTTCTACGCCCTCTTCTCTCTCGACTACGTTTTCCTCAGGGACTTCGAAGCCTTCTTCTTTCCGACCCACGACTATTTGAAACGCACCACGCATCCGCCGCGGGAGTACGCCATCTTATTTGCGGGCAAGGGTCTATACCTCACTTACATGCTCATTTTGCCGGTGGTCTGGCTGGGCAAACCGATTCTCCTGGTCCTCTTGTCGTTTGTGCTGGTGCATCTCATTATCGGATTGACCGTATCGCTGGTTTTTCAGACAACGCACACTGTCGACAGCACTTACTTCCCTTCGGACCGCGGCGAGTTTGACAATGGCGTGTACCACATCTTCGCCACCACGGCCGATTATGCAACGGAAAAACCGCTCGTGGCCTGGCTCACCGGCGGGCTCAACCACCACATCGCTCATCATCTGTGCCCTTATGTGTGCCACACTCACTACGCTCCGCTGACCCGGATTGTGAAGCAGACCGCCGAAGAGTTTGGGGTCCCCTATCGGCAACATCCCACGATGAGACGGGCAATCGTCCATCATCTGATACTTTTGAAGCAACTGGGAAACGAAGACTGACGCAGAGTGCTCGACACAATTCCCGGACTATTCATTTTTTGGGGACTATTTAACCGCTTCAGGCAGACCGCATGAGATTCTCCACCGTTCAAAGTAAGTATCCGGGTGAGGTGTAACTTTGCCCACGCCAATACCCGTTGTTTCCCGAATTCGTTCCTTTGCTGACTCGCCCGCAATGGTCAGTAATCCCGTCGAGGTTTTGACAAAGTACACCGAACTCTACGGCGACACATTCAAGTTCTATATAGGTGGACTTAAAGAAGCCATCGTTACCACCAATCCCGACGTGATTCAGCACGTGCTAAAGACCAACTGGGAGAACTACCAGAAATCTGAAATCCAGGTAAAACGCATGGGCCACTTCCTGGGTAAAGGCCTTCTCACCACTCACGGTGAAGCCTGGCGCACACAGCGCCGCCTGATCCAGAAGGGTTTCGATCGCAAGCAGCTTGAGGCTCTGTCTTCCATCATGCAGGACTCGCTCGCCGAGTCGCTGAAGGGTTTTGAAAGAGAAGTCCGCGCCGGCTCCGTCGACATTTACCCCCACCTGATGAAAATGACCTTCTCGATGGTCGCGCGATCGTTGTTTGGCGCCAAGTTGAAGGATGAAGACATCGACTTGGTAAGCCACACCATCTGCACCGTCCAGGAGTTCATCGTTCGGCAGACCCTTCAGCCATACATGAATCCCTGGTTCGGCGTTTCCGGCGACTTGCGCAAGCACGAGCAGATGCGCGAGCGGGCCGACAGTATCCTCATGTCCTACATCAAGCAGCGCCGCCACCAGGAGCCCGGCAACGACCTGCTGCAGACATTGATGGACGCCCGTTACAGCGACGGCCACGGAATGACCGATGAGCTGGTGCTGAGCGAGAGCATGCAACTGCTGGTCGCCGGTCATGAAACGTCGTCGAACGCTCTATCGTGGATGTTCTACCTCTTAAGCACACGTCCCGATTGTCTCGAAAGAGTGCGGCAGGAGTTCGACTCCGTCATTGGCGGTGCGCCATTGAGTTATACCGACGTTCCCCGGTTTGAATTCACCTCCCAGGTCATTCAGGAAGCGCTCCGCCTCTACCCGCCGTTCTGGATGATCGACCGCATGGCGGTTGCGGACGACGTTGCCGGCCACGTGGCCATACCCAGCGGATCGACGGTGATCGTGTTCGTCTACGGCGCGCACCATGCGCCAAAGTACTGGCCGAACCCTGAGCTCTTCGACCCCGAGCGTTTCACCAAAGAGAACGAAAAGCTGCAACCGCCCTTCACCTATCTGCCCTTCGGCGGCGGACCGCGAGGCTGCATCGGCGGCAACTACGCGATGCTGCAAATCCTCATGATCCTCAGCATTCTGCTCCGAAAATACGATTTTCAACTCGCTCCCGGCCAGCAAATCGAAGCGCGCCCCATGGTCATCCTTCGCCCCAGACACGGAATCCGCATGACCTTCACCGAGGCAATCGCACGCGACCATCACGCAGTCCTTCAAGAATAAAGAGAACCGTCTCCCCGTTCAACCACTGCCATCATGAGCGGAGGCCGTTGCGCGAGAGTCGAACTGTGCTCTGACTGTTTCGCTGGCCGATTCGCACAAGAAGTACGTCAGGATGCGAATCAAGAGTCAGATGCGGATCAAGTGTGTGATCTTTGAAAACCGAGACCGGGCCATCTTTGAGAAGCTCCCGGTGGTGCGATTACCCGCGCATGAAATAGTCAAAAAAAAGATGAAACCTATTGACACAAATACCTGGTTTGGAGTCAGTTGATACTGGCCCCATCTTCCGAATCGAAAACCAGACAAAAAGAAAAGACCCTTGCAGGTTGAGGCGCCCGCACATTTCCTCCCCGAAAACCCTCGCACACGAAAATCAGAGACCATTGTGAAAGGAAATAGCTATGAAACGTACAAGCGCATCCGTTCTGATGCTCGCTTCAATAGTTAGCGCCTGCGCAATCTCCGCGTACGGCCAAGCCACAGTCCCAACTCAGGTAACCATCCCGCCATCCAGCGTTGTCCATCCTGAAGACACCGGCCTGCGGGTTCACACCAATCTCAAAATCATGGGCCCTGGGCCGATGACCAGCGCGCCCCAGACCTCTGGACCGCCGTTCCCCGGGTATCTGTACGAAACTCCAGCGTCGCTCGCGTGCATCTACCATCTTGTATGGGCTTCGCAAGGTTGCAATCCGAACCTTGTCACCGCGAATCCAAACGGGGGTAGCCGGGCCATCGCCGTGGTGGATGCATATGACGACCCCAACGCCTTTGCCGACCTGCAGGCATTCTCCGCGCAGTTTGGAGTCCGGGCGCCCACCCCAACCAGTTTTCAAGTGGTGTACGCGCCCTCGGGCGGAGCCACGCCGGGTTCTTGCACCGGGCCCGCGACGCAACCCCCGAACGCTGCGATTTTCGGCTGGGACGTGGAAGAGTCGGTGGACGTTCAATATGCCCATGCTATGGCGCCCAGGGCTTCTCTTTACCTGGTTGAAGCGCAGTCCAATTACGACACTGATCTCGATTGCGCGGTGACCGTGGCCAGCAATCTGGTGGCAAGTGCGGGCGGTGGAGAAGTTTCCATGAGCTGGGGTGGTACCGAGTTCCCTGAAGAAACGGCCTCCGACCCCATTTTTACGACCCACGGCGTGGTCTATCTTGCCGCGACCGGCGACGATCCGGGGGTCATCTATCCCAGCGCTTCGCCCAACGTAGTTGCCGTGGGAGGCACCTCCCTTAGCACCAACTTCAACACCGGAAACTTTGAGTTTGAAAACTCCTGGCAGGATGCAGGGGGAGGCACCAGCGTCTTTGAGTCAAGGCCGAGTTACCAGGATCGTATCGCTCGCCTTGTGGGCACGCAACGTGGCGTTCCAGATATCGCGGCCGACGCCAATCCATACACAGGCGTTTGGGTTGCGGACTCTCTGGTGTTCGGCCCAGGAACGTGGTATATCGTCGGCGGCACCAGCTTAGCCGCGCCCACCGTGGCCGGGATCGTCAATGCAGCCGGCAGTTTTACTCCCTCCAGCGCAGCCGAACTCAACCTGGTCTATCGGACCGCGTTTGGGTTTAATGACATTACAGTCGGAAACTGCGGTCCGTATATGGGGAGTTGGGCCACATCAGGTTGGGACTTCTGCACCGGGGTTGGCAGCCCCGACACCTACTTTGGTAAATAAGGTCCGGTTGGCGGGCGGCAGATCTAAGAAGACCATGGTCTGCCGCGCCTCAACTTGGCGCGAACTCGTGGGCGAAATCCAGAGTCCGCCGCCACGGACAAAGGACCGCCTGATTCCATGGAATTTCAAAGAGATTTTTCGCTCATGCTCGCTATTCAAGCGAGCGCCGCGCGAGCAGTGGCCGTATGCAATGAAAGAGGCGGCGGGAGTCGAACCAGACAATACCGTTGAAACGGCTCAACTTATTGATTCTGAGATTGCCCGAATTGGCACGATTTTTATGATTTCCAAATCTACTGGACGGTCAGTGTACAGTCATTTCCAGGAATTCCAAGAACTCTCGAACTCCACGTTCAGACGGAAGCCTCTTCGCGAAAAGAACTTTCTGAAGTGCGATGATCGCATTTCACAGAGTCGGGCCAGAGGCCATACTCGGGTTCATTGCGGATCATTGTGGGCGCCCCCTCTCGCTGGTTTCATGGGATCGTCAGTAGGAAATTGGCAACGTCAGTTCCCCCCAACGGATTTACTCGATCCCATTGACACGGAAGACCACGGCCTTTCCGGTGCCGTCGTCCACAAACTCAACGTCCATTGGCTGCCAGCCGATATTCAGTGCGGCCCCAACGCCTTCTACAAGCAGGGTACGAGGCTCATTTAACCTGCGCTGTAGGCTTCGATCACAGTCTATATCTTCCGGATAATAGATCGCCGGGATCGCAAGCACCTTCGTAAAGCCCAGCAGCACGAGCCTGGTGTTCTCCTTCGGCAGCGATTGACAACTGCCGAGAACCGCCTCTTTCGAGGTGTTGGCGATGTCGCATTCGAATCGAAGTACCGTGACTGCGTGGCCAGCCGGGGAGGTTACCGTGAATTGGGTCTGCGTTGCTTCGCACCGTCACGCAGCGTTTTGCAAATGGCTCCGGCGCCGGAATCAGCACCGGTTTTTTGCATGGGTCAGCGCCTTCGCCGCTCGATGGGTCAGGGAGTCTTGCCCTCACTGGGTGCAATCGGCAAAAAAGCGAAGTGCTTCCGCTTTTTACTGGCCAGAACTTCCTCCAGCGGCCGAGAATCAATTACCTCAAGTGCAGTCGATTAGTGTGATTATCAATGCAGCTCTCGCGCCCTGAAGTACGCGGAATCGATCTGGATGCACAAACTCGCTGCGCTCACTTTAGGACTGACCTGGACATCATCGCCATCAGGATGAAGTGCTGCGGCGTCTACTACGCCTGCAAGAAATGCCATGAGGCTTTGGCCGGCCATCCGAACGAGTCCTGGCCCCAGGTTGAATGGAATCAGTTCGCGGTACTCTGCGGCACTTGCGGATACGAAATGACCATCGAAGAGTACATGGCGAGCAGCTACAGAT